>NZ_DATFMA010000127.1:0-8854 GCF_035267225.1 Ornithinimicrobium sp. | reverse complement strand
CACCGAGCGGGCCTCGATCTGCATGGTCACATCGGCTACAGCGTGAAAGGAGCCGTAGTAGATGTTCAGGTCGTTGACGTCGATCCGCTTGGACATGAAGTGGGGTCTCTCCAGGGGTGGGTGGTCTCAGCCGCTGGTCTTGGGCGCGAAGACCTTGGCGATGAGACGGGCGGTGAGGTTGAGAGCGATGACGATGACCACGAGGATCAACGCTGCTGCCCAGGCACGCTCGAGACTGGGGTCCCGCACGCCCGGGTTGAGCGGCTTGGTGAACATCTCGTAGGCGTAGACGGCCAGCGTCTGCATGGGTCCCGTGAGCGGGTTGGTGTTGAGCGCGTAGAAGCCGCCGACGGCGACGAGCAGGGGCGCGGTCTCGCCGATGACGCGGGCGATGGCCAGGGTCACCCCGGAGGCCAGACCCGACGCGGCGGTCGGCAGGACGACCTTGTAGATGGTGCGCCACTTGGGCACACCGAGCGCGAGAGAGGCCTCGCGCAGCTCGTTCGGCACGATCCGCAGCATCTCCTCGCTGTTGCGCACCACGGTCGGGATCATGAGCACCGACAGCGCGATCGCTCCCGCCATGGCGTTCTTGGTCCCGACCCCGAAGATCGCCCCGAACAGGGCGAACGCAAACAGGCCGGCCACGATGGAGGGGATGCCGGTCATCACGTCGACGAAGAACCGCAGCAGCCGGGTCAACCTGGCCAGCCCGGCGTACTCGACCAGATAGATGGCGGCGAACATGCCGATCGGCACCGAGATCAGCGCGGCCAGCGCCGTGATGATCAGGGTGCCGAGAATGGCGTGGTAGACGCCACCGATGAACGGAGCCTCGCCCGCCGCGTACTGCTGGTCGGCCAGGCCGGTGATGCCGTTCATGGTCTGCTGCAGGAAGTCCGGGTCCGTCGCTCGGACGACGCCGTTGACCAGCACGGTCAACAGCACGGAGATCAGCGGGAGCAGCGCGAGGGCGAACGCTCCGTAGACCAGCGCTCGCATCAGCTGGTCCAGGCCGACGCGCCGTCCGGCCACCCGGCGGTAGATCACGTACGTGCTGGAGGTGTAGGTGAGGTAGCCGGCGACGACACCCAACCCCAGGTTGCTGACCAGCCAGACCACAGCGCCGACCACGACGCCGGCGGCAGCACAGGCCCAGACGAGTCGTTTCGAGGCGGGGCGGACCGGGGAGCTGGTCACGCCCTCCCACTCATCCAGCCGCGTGGTGTTCCGGCCCGGGTGAGGCTCCTGCTCGCTGGGCGCGGGCTTCGTCGAGGTACTCATCAGTTCGCTCCGGAGAACTCGGCGCGCTTCTCCACGATCCAGCGCGCGAACAGGTTGACGGCCAAGGTGATCACGAACAGCACCAGCCCGGCCGCGATGAGCTCGGACAGCCGCAGCCCGGACGCCTCGGGGAAGTTGAGCGCGATCTCGGAGGGGATGGTGGCGTTGCCGGTGCCGATGAGGTTCAGCTTGAAGGCCCCCGGCGACAGGATGATGGTGACGGCCATGGTCTCCCCCAGCGCCCGACCCAGCCCCAGCATGGTGCCGCCGATGACCCCGGGCTTGCCGAAGGGGAGCACCGCGGTGGTGATCATCTCCCACTTGGTCGCTCCGAGGGCCAGCGCTGCCTCCTGGTGCAGGGTGGGTGTCTGCAGGAAGACCTCCCGGGAGACCGAGGTGATGATCGGCAGGATCATCACCGCGAGGACCAGGGAGGCGGTGAGCAGCGTCCGGCCGGTGCTCGAGGCGTCGGTGAAGAACGGGATCCAGCTCAGGTAGTCCTGCAGCCAGCCGTACAACGGCACGACCGCCGGGGCGAAGACCTGCAAGCCCCACATCCCGAACACGACGCTGGGCACGGCGGCCAGGAGGTCGATGACGAAGCCGATGACGTTTCCGATCCGCCGGTTGGCGTAGTGCGAGACGAAGAGGGCGATGCCCACGGCGATGGGCGTGGCGACCACCAGCGCGATGAGCGAGGCGATCAGGGTGCCGATCACCAGCGGCCACACGTAGGCGAAGAAGCCGTTGTCCCCGGTGATCTCCTCCGGGTTGGCGCTGAATACGGGAAGCGCCTCGGCGAACAGGAAGATCGCCACCCCGGCCAACGTGGCGAGGATCAGCAGCCCCGAGGCGAGGGCGGTGCCTCCGAAGAGGACGTCGCCCAGTCGCCTCGCGCTACCGGAGTGTCGCTCGGCCTCGGGCCGTTCCCGGGTAGCCACGTGGCCCTCCGGTCGAGGCGACACGTCGTCGCCGGGCTGGTCACTCGAGCTCATCCTGCTCCTTCCTGGGGTCGGCTCGCGACGCTCCTGCAGACGGGCGGTGGTCACCGCTCACCGGCGACCACCGCCCCTGGGCCTGCGGTCTCAGCCGCCCTGCACCGTCGAGAGCGACTCGTCGATCCTGCTGCGCAGGTCGCCGGAGATCGGGGCCGAGCCGGCCGCGTCGGCGGCGGCCTGCTGTCCGTCCTCCGAGGCCACGTAGGTGACGAAGTCGGTCACCTTGTCCGCGGTCTCCGCGTCATCGTAGGAGGAACAGACGATGTGGTAGCTCACCAGCACGATGGGGTAGGAACCGGACTCGGTGGTGTCGCGGGCGATGTCGAGAGCGAGGTCGCCCTCCACCCCGGTGTCCGCGGGCTCGGAGTTGTCCACGACCTTCGCGGCGCCCTCGGGCGTGTACTCGACGAACTCCTCGCCGACGCCGATCGCGGCCGTCCCGAGGTCACCGACGGCGGAGGCGTCGGCGTATCCGATCGCTCCCTCGGTCGAGTTCACGACCTCGATGACGCCCGTGGTCTGGGCGGCGGCCTCGCCGCCGCTGACCGGCCAGGCGTCGGCCGGCTCGTAGCCCCAGGAGTCGGGGGCCGCGGCGGTGAGGTACTCCATGAAGTTCTCCGTGGTGCCCGACTCGTCCGAGCGGTTCACCACGGTGATGTCCGTGTCGGGCAGGTCCACGTCCGGGTTGTCCGCCGCGATCGCGTCGTCGTCCCAGGTGGTGATCTGCTGGTCCATGATCTGCGCCAGCACGTCCGGCTTGAGGTTGAGCGTGTCCACACCGGGCAGGTTGTACGGGATGGCCACCGGGGAGATGTAGATCGGAAGGTTCATCGCCCCGCCGTCGCCGCAGGTCTCGGTGACCTGCTCGCGCTCGTCCTCGTCCAGGTAGGCGTCCGACCCGGCGAAGTCGACGGCGCCGGAGAGCATGTTCTCCCGGCCACCGCCGGAGCCGATGGCGTCGTAGGTCACGGTGACGTCGGGCTGCACGTTCTGGTACCCGGCGATCCAGGTGGTCATCGCGGAGTTCTGCGAGCTCGCGCCGGATCCGGAGAGCTGGCCGGAGAGCTCGCCACCGGAGCCCTCCTCGCTCCCGCCGGAGCCGCCGGAGCCCGAGTCGGTGGGGTTGTCGTCGCCGCAAGCGGCCAGGGTCAGCGATGCCGCCGCCACCAGCGCGACGGTCGAGGTCAAGCGGTGAAGCTTCACGGAGGTCCTCTTTCTTGGGGGACGTGCCGGGTTTCCAGCGGTGAAACGCGCCCGCGGCGACGACCCGCGGCGCGCAGCCGGCGTCGTTGCCAACGAGTGGCACGCTAGGGACCCCACGTGACCCGCAAGGCCAGCGCCGATGAACGACGCGTGAACACGCACTGAACCTCAGGGGCAGGGCCCATCGTGGCCCCGGTCTGCATTCCCGGCCCGAACCGTGAGAGACTCCTGCAGGTGTCGGGCTGCGGAAGCCCCGGGCTCCATCACTCGCCGCTACGAGCGGCCCCGCGCCGAGAGGCGCTCCCAGCCCGACACTCTTACTCCGCTCGGCCCGGCGGCTAGACCAGGTCGCCGCGCTCCCACATGCCCGCGCAGACGTGCAGGTCCCGGGCCATCTCCTGCATCCTGCCCGCTCGGCGCACCCGCTCCGGCGGCACCTCGTCCACCCCCGCCTCGGGGTCGGTGAGACCGATCGCCGTCACGTGGGCGAAGGCGGCGGCTCGTTCCAACGCCACCCGGAGGTCGCCGGTGAACACACCGTTGAGGATGGCCTGGGTGAGCTCGCGCAGGTCCGTGGGGCGAGGGGGTTCGGTCAGACCGGCGATGACCCGGTAGACGTCGGCGTGGGCGGCCCCCGCGGTGTAGGCGTGGGCCACCTCCACCGGGGCGCGCTGCACCCACTCGTCGAGCAGGTAGAGCCGCCACAGGGCGCCCGGCAGCGAACGTGCCGGGCGGTCGGCCCACATCTGGGCCAGGGTGGCCAGGCCCACCTCGGGCACGAGATCGACCAGGCGGGCGGTGACCTCGGGGTCGTCGCTCGACCTCCCCCGTCCGACCAGGATGGCCGCGGTGCGGTGGGCGGCCTCGACCACGTCCCACGGGTCCTCACCCTGATGCGCGTCGAGCGTGGCGGGGTCGACCAGGGCCGGCTTGTGGTGTCTCACGCCTCGCCCTGCTCCGGGCCCAGCACGAGGACGTCGTGGCCGTCCAGCACCACCTCGCCGCCGTCGACGCGCGCTCCGTCCCAGGCCGCGAGCGGGTGCGTCCCGGTGAGCCCGTCGGGTAGGGCCACCCGCGTCTCGTCCTCGGCGAAGTTGGCGACCACGGTGACATCGCCGCGTCGGACCCACCACACCTCGCGGTCGGAGTCGAAGTCGACCTGGGTCTGGCCCAGCGGGGTGTCCCGCAGGTCGGGCACGCTGCGCCGCAGCTGCAGCAGCAGCCGGTACCAGTCGAGCATCCGGGCGTGACGCTCCTGCGAGCGCTCGGCCCAGTCCAGGCGCGAGTCCTCGACCGTCTGCTGGGCCTGCGGGTCGGGGACGCTCTCCGACCAGCCGTGGGAGGCGAACTCGGCGTTGCGCCCGTCGCGGATGGACTGGGCGAGCCACTCCTCCTCGTGCTGGGTGAAGTACTGCCACGGGGTGCTGGCGGCCCACTCCTCACCCATGAAGAGCATGGGGGTGTACGGGGAGGTGAGCAGCAGCGCCGCCCCGATCGCCGACATCCCGTCGCTGGTCAGGTGGCACAACCGGTCGCCGCCCGCCCGGTTGCCGACCTGGTCGTGGGTCTGCAGGGAGGCCACGAACCGCCAGCCCGGGGTGACCTCGGGGTCGACCGGGCGCCCGTGGACCCGGCCGCGGAAGGTGGACAGGGTCCCGTCGTGCAGGAAAGGGGTCTGGCCGAGGACCTTCACCAGCACGCCGGGCTCGACGAAGTCGGCGTAGTAGCCCTGGGTCTCCCCGGTCAGGGCCGCGTGCAGGCTGTGGTGCACGTCGTCCGCCCACTGGCCGTGCAGCCCCAGCCCGCCGACTCCGCCGCCGGCGCGGGGGGCGACGGTGGCCGGGTCGTTGCGGTCCGACTCGGCCACCAGTACGCGGGGTACTGCCGTCTGCTCGGTGATCGCGTCGGCCAGCGCGGCCATCTCTTCCAGGATGTGCACCGCCCGCTCGTCGTGGAGCTCGTGCACCGCGTCCAGGCGCAGCCCGTCGAGGTGGAAGTCGAGCAGCCACATCCGCACGTTGTCCAGCAGGTACGCCCGCACCTGGTCGCTGGAGGCTGCGTCGAGGTTCACCGCCTCGCCCCAGGGCGTGTGGTGCTTGTCGGTGAAGTACGGCCCGAACTGGGACAGGTAGTTCCCGCTCGGACCCAGGTGGTTGTACACCACGTCGAGGTAGACCGCGAGGCCGCGCGCGTGGGCGGCGTCGACGAACCGCTGCAACCCCAGCGGCCCACCGTAGGGCCCGTGGACCGCGTACGGGCTCACGCCGTCGTAGCCCCAGCCGTACTCCCCCGGGAAGGCGGCCACCGGCAGCAGCTCGATGGTGCTGACCCCGAGGTCGACCAGATGGTCCAACCGGGTGGTGGCGGCGTCGAAGGTGCCTTCGTCGGTGAACGTCCCCACGTGCATCTCGTACAGGCAGCTCCCTTTCAGCTCCACCCCGCTCCAGTCGTCGTCGGACCAGTCGTGGGCCTGGAGGTCGACCAGCTGCGAGGGCTGGTGCACACCGTCGGGCTGCAGCACCGAGCGCGGGTCGGGGAACGGATCACCGCCGTCCACCGCGAAGGCGTAGCGAGCGCCGAGCGCCGAGTCGGCGGGCTCGTCCCCGCCCACCCGGGCCGGCACCGGCGCCGACCACCAGCCGTCCTCGTCACGCTCCATGGCGACGACCTCGACGTCGGCGGTGCCGACGTGCACGTCGACCCGTTCGGCACCCGGCGACCACACGGTGAACCGGTCGGGCAGGCTCATGCGGCGTCCTGGCGCACCAGCAGGGCCACCGGCGCGTCCATGAAGGCGTGGGAGAGCACCAGCCCCCCCTCGCTGACCTCGAAGCGCCGGCCGGTCAGCTCGTCCCGCCAGGCACCGGCCACGAGCTCCACCCGTTCGTCGGCCAGCCCCGCCCCGTCCACCCGGTGCGGCGCGCGCAGGGCCAGCGCAGCGACCCGCTCGGCGCGCACGTGCCCGAGCAGGTGCGGGCCGGCGTGCAGCGCACGGTACGTGCCGCGCGGCCCGAAGACCTCGGGGTGGGCGCGCCGCAGCCGGAGCGTCCGGGCGGTCACGAGCAGCTTCATGGTGTCCAGGTCCGCGGGGTCCTCGCCGGAGTCGATGCGGGCCAGCGCCTCCTGCCGGCGGGCGTAGTCCACCGGTCTCCGGTTGTCGGGGTCGACCAGGCACAGGTCGACGACCTCACTGCCCTGGTAGGTGTCCGGGATCCCGGGCAGGGTGAGCTGCAGCAGCTTCTGGCCGAGCACGGTGGCCTCGATCTGGTGCCGGCTGCGCTCCACCGCGCGGTCGATGGCCTCATGCAGGTCGCCACCGGTGCGCGCCTGCTCGGCGCACTCCAGGACGCGCGCCTCGTACTCCTGCTGCGGGTCTACCCAGGCGGTGTGCACCTTGGCCTCGCGCACGGCCTTGGTGAGGTACTCGCTGAGCCGCTGGTCGCTGATCGGGCCGACTCCGGCCAGGGTCTGCCAGATGAGGTGGGGCACCGGGCCGTCGAGGCCGTGCTCGAGGGCCTGCTCGTAGGCGGCCTTGCGGCACTCCTGCCAGGCCTCGTCGTCGCCGGCCAGGGCGATGAGCCGAGCGCGCACGTCCTCGGAGCGCTTCGTGTCGTGCGTCGACACGGTGGTCATGCCTTCCGGCCAGGTCGACTGCTGGTGCGTCGCCCACTCGTGCAGCCCGCGCAGGTCGGGGTGGGCGCCGCGCGAGGGGTTGACCCCCACCTCGTTGAGCGCCGTGAGGCGGTGCCAGCGATAGTAGGCCGTGTCTTCGACGCTCTTGGCCATGACCGGCCCGGTCGTCTGCTGGAAGCGCACGCAGAGGTCGCGAGCCGCCTCGGGGTCGGCGGTGCCGGCGTCGGGGTCGATGAGGACCGCCCCCAGGGCCTCGATGACCTCCTTGTACTCAGGGGCCGCCTCGCCCGCATGGGCCACCGCGGACTCCAGGCGTTCCAGCGCCGACTCGGCCGGTTTCGTCCCTGGCGTGACGTAGGCGCGGTAGACCTGGACCGAGGTCAGCAGCTCGCGGACGGCCGGGCGCAGCTGGTCGGCCCCCCGGTCGGGCAGCACCTCGCGGGCCCGGCGCACCAGTCGCTCGACCTCGGGGCCCAGCAGGTCCTCGACGGTGTCGTGCTTGCACGCTGCGATGACGTCGGCCAGGTCGGGTGTCCCTCCGACCCGGGCCCAGGCCCGGCTGACCTCGGCGGCGCTGTCCGGGTCGACGAGAGCCAGCGACAGGGCCGCCAGGGCGTCGTACCCGGTGGTGCCCGAGCACGCCCATTCCTCGGGCAGGCGCTCGTCGTCCTCCAGGATCTTCTCCACCCAGACCGGAGTGCCGGGCGCGGCCGCGTCGCGCAGCCGCTGCAGGTACGCCGCCGGTTCGGCCAGGCCGTCCGGGTGGTCCACCCGGAAGCCGTCGATGACGCCCTCCCGGTTCAAGCCCAGGACCGTGGCGTGCGTGGCCTCGAACACGTCCGGCTCCTCGACCCGGACCCCGACGAGGGTGTCGACCTCGAAGAACCTGCGGTAGTTCAGGAAGGAGTCCGCCTCCCGCCATGAGGACAGCAGGTAGTGCTGCCGCTGGACCACCTGGGCGACGTCGTCGGCGCCGTCGAGGATGGCCTGCCGATGCGAGTCACCGCTCTCGTGGCCGTCGGTCTCCTCGCCGCTGCTCTGCTCCAGGCGCAGGGTCCCGGCGGCCACCGGGAAGACGTGGTCGTAGTAACGGATGACGGGGCGTCCGGCGGCCGGGCCCTCGTCCTCGCGGCCGACGTCGAGGCTGAGCTCTCCGGCGGCCAGCGTCTGGTTCAGGGTGTTGCCCAGCACGGGCAGGCCGACCCGACCGTCCAGGGCGTCCCAGTCGATGTCGAACCAGTGCGCCGTCGCGCTGTGCCGGCCCTCGGCCAGCACGGTCCACGCGGGCCTGTTGTGCCACTGCGGGGCGGCGAGCGCCATGTGGTTGGGCACGATGTCGACCACGAGGCCCAGACCGGCCGCGTGCGCCTCCTCGGCCAGGGCTCGCAGTCCACTCTCGCCGCCGAGCTCCGGGTTGACCTCCCCGTGGTCGACCACGTCGTACCCGTGCTCCGAGCCGGGCATCGCGGTGAGCACCGGGGACAGGTACAGGTGTGAGACCCCGAGGTCAGCCAGGTACGGCACGATCTCGGCGGCGTCGGCGAACGTGAACCCCGTGTGCAGCTGCAGCCGGTACGTGGCGGTGACGGGGCGCTGGTCGGTTGGGGCGGTAGTCACGCCGGTCAGTCTCTTACATTGCCGGGCCGAGGGATAGAGATAGCAGGTTCTTCGGTGCCTGTGCCCTCGGTTTGCCTCGTTCCGAACTATCCTCGGTCGGTGACCTTGACGACGGCTCG
>NZ_DATFMA010000126.1:0-4888 GCF_035267225.1 Ornithinimicrobium sp. | reverse complement strand
GCCACGCTCTTGCCGCGCACCAGGTCCACCACGCGGCGGACCTTCATCGGGGAGACCCGCACGAAGCGTGCCTGTGCACGGGCCAGCGTCAGGTCGTCCTGCGCCTGCTCGTGCTCGGTGTGCTGTGTACTCATCGACGCCGTCCCTTCCGGTCGTCCTTCACGTGACCCTTGAAGGTGCGGGTCGGCGCGAACTCGCCCAGCTTGTGCCCGACCATCGACTCGGTGACGAACACCGGGACATGCTTGCGGCCGTCGTGCACGGCCAGGGTGTGGCTGAGCATCTCGGGGGTGATCATCGACCGGCGCGACCAGGTCTTGATGACCGACTTGGCGCCCTTCTCGTTCATCGCCTCCACCTTCTTGCTCAGGTGGTCGTCGACGAACGGGCCCTTCTTCAGACTCCGTGGCATACCTTGCAGCTCTCCCTACTCAGCGCTTCTTGCGACGCCGGCGAACGATCATCTTGTCGCTCGGCTTGTTCGGATGACGGGTGCGGCCTTCTGGCTGACCCCAGGGGCTGACCGGGTGACGCCCACCGGACGTCTTGCCCTCACCACCGCCGTGCGGGTGGTCGACCGGGTTCATCACCACACCGCGGACCGTCGGGCGCTTGCCGCGCCAGCGGTTGCGTCCGGCCTTGCCCCAGCTGATGTTGCTCTGCTCGGCGTTGCCCACCTCGCCGACCGAGGCGCGGCACCGCGCGTCGACGTTGCGGATCTCGCCGGAGGGCATCCGCAGCTGCGCCATGCCGGCCTCCTTGGCCACCAGCTGCACGCGGGCCCCCGCGGAGCGGGCGATCTTGGCCCCGCCACCGGGCCGCAGCTCGATGGCGTGGATCACGGTGCCGACCGGGATGTTGCGCAGCGGCAGGTTGTTGCCGGGCTTGATGTCGGCCGACGGGCCGTTCTCGATCACATCGCCCTGGCGCAACCGGTTCGGCGCGATGATGTAGCGCTTCTCACCGTCGGTGTAGTGCAGCAAGGCGATACGGGCCGTGCGGTTCGGGTCGTACTCGATGTGGGCGACCTTGGCGTTGACCCCGTCCTTGTCCGCGCGCCGGAAGTCGATGACGCGGTAGGCGCGCTTGTGCCCCCCGCCGATGTGGCGGGTGGTGATCTTGCCGCTGGCGTTCCGTCCCCCGGTCTTGCTCAGGGGCCGGACCAGCGACTTCTCGGGCGTGCCGCGGGTCACCTCGACGAAGTCGGCCACGCTGGAGCCGCGACGTCCCGCTGTCGTCGGCTTGTGCTTGCGGATAGCCATGGTGTTTACAGTCCTCTTCGATCTCTGTCTCGAACGTGAGCGGAGCGCGGCCTACAGCGTTCCGAAGATGTCGATGTTGCCCTCGCGCAGGGTCACCACCGCCCGCTTGGTGTCTTTGCGGCGGCCGGTGCCGAAGCGCGTACGACGCGACTTGCCCGGACGGTTCATGGTGTGCACCGACTCGACCTTGACGCCGAAGATGGCCTCGACGGCCTTCCTCACCTCGGCCTTGTTCGACCGCGGGTCGACCACGAACGTGTACTTGCCCTGGTCGAGCAGCGCGTACGACTTCTCGGACACGACCGGGGCGATCAAGACGTCCCTCGGGTCCTTGTTCACGGGCTGGGTGCTCATGGTGTCGCCTCCTCTGAGGGCTCGTCGGCCGTCGACCCTGCGGCCGACGCCGGCGTGGTGCGCTCGATCAGGTCCGACAACGAGGCCTGGGTGAAGACGATGTCGTCGGCGCACAGGACGTCGTAGGTGTTGAGCTGGTCGACGTACAGCACGTGCACCCCGGCCAGGTTGCGCAGGCTCAGACCCGCCACGGTGTCCTCGCGGGTGATCACCACGAGAAGCTTCGAGCGCTCGGTCAGCCCGGCCAGCGCACTGGCCGCCGTCTTGGTGGACGGCGTCTGCGACTCCACCACTGCGGACAGGCAGTGGATGCGGCCATGACGGGCCCGGTCGGACAGGGCACCGCGCAGCGCTGCGGCCTTCATCTTCTTCGGGGTGCGCTGGCTGTAGTCGCGGGGCTGAGGCCCGTGGACCGTGCCTCCCCCGGCGAACTGCGGAGCCCGGATCGAGCCCTGCCGGGCACGGCCGGTGCCCTTCTGACGGTAGGGCTTGCGCCCCCCGCCACGGACGTCGCCGCGGGTCTTGGTCGCGTGGGTCCCCGCACGGGCAGCAGCCTGCTGGGCCACGACGACCTGGTGGATCAGCGGCACGTTGGTCTGCACGTCGAAGACGCCGGCCGGCAGCTCGACCGTCCCGGTCTGCTCACCCGACGGGGTGTTCACGGAGATGGTGCTCATGGCTCAGGCCCCCTTCGCGGCGCTGCGGACCAGCACGACGCTGCCGCGTGGCCCGGGCACAGCACCCTTGATCAGCAGCAGACCCTGCTCGGCGTCGACTGCGTGGACGATGAGGTTCGCGGTGGTCTGGCGCTCTCCGCCCATCCGGCCGGCCATACGCTGACCCTTGAACACGCGGCCCGGGGTCGCGCAGCCACCGATCGACCCGGGCTTGCGGTGGTTCTTGTGCGCACCGTGCGAGGCACCGACGCCCTTGAAGTTGTGCCGCTTCATGACGCCCGCGAAGCCTTTGCCCTTGGTGGTCCCGGTGATGTCCACCCGCTGGCCGACGGAGAACTCCTCGGCGGTCAGCTCCTGACCCAGGGTGTGCTCGGCGGCGTCCGCGGTGCGAACCTCCACCAGGTGGCGGCGGGGCGTCACCCCCGCCTTGGCGAAGTGCCCGCGCATCGGCTGGTTCACCTTGCGCGGGTCGATCGCGCCGTAGGCGATCTGCACCGCGCCGTAGCCGTCCACCTCGGGCTGGCGCACCTGCGTCACGACGCAGGGGCCGGCCTTGATCACGGTGACGGGAACCAGCCGGTTCTCCGCATCCCACACCTGCGTCATACCGAGCTTCTCCCCGAGCACGCCGGTGACGGTTCTCTCGACAGTCGTAGTCATTGGCGCTCCCGTCCTCAGAGCTTGATCTCGATGTTGACGTCGGCCGGCAGATCGAGACGCATCAACGAGTCGACCGCCTTGGGCGTGGGGTCGACGATGTCGATGAGCCGCTTGTGCGTGCGCATCTCGAAGTGCTCGCGACTGTCCTTGTACTTGTGGGGCGACCGGATGACGCAGAAGACGTTCTTCTCCGTCGGCAACGGCACCGGGCCCACCACGGTCGCGCCGGCACGGCTCACCGTGTCGACAATCTTGCGCGCCGAGCTGTCGATGACCTCGTGGTCATACGACTTCAGCCGGATGCGGATCTTCTGTCCCGCCATCGCTTGTCTGACTCTCTCTCGTCGTCCACCTACGTGTGTGACCGGGCCTGAGGCTCCGGCCCCCGAGGTCGGGCGTGTCGCCCTCTCCCCAGGCGCACCACACCGCCATGCTCATCGGTGATGGTCTGGAAAACCCGGCAGGACCGGGGCTTGTGCTGTCATCGCCCGCCGGCGCAGTGGGTGACTGCCCGAGCGTGCCAGATGACCGGCGGCGCCGACATGGGTCAGAACCGCGCAACAAGCAACCTGTCTAGTGTGCCATAGCCCAGGTCAGCCCCCAAATTGCGCCCGCGGGCCGACGGTGTGGCCTTCGCCACGCCGCCGGCCGGACGCGCGAGAGGCCCGGACCACGACGGTCCGGGCCTCCCGTGCCTGCTCGTGCAGCTACTTCAGGATCTTGGTGACCCGTCCTGCGCCCACGGTGCGGCCGCCCTCACGGATGTTGAACATGAGGCCCTCCTCCATGGCGATCGGCTGGATCAGCGTCACGGTCATCTCGGTGTTGTCACCGGGCATGACCATCTCCGTGCCCTCCGGCAGGCTCACCACACCGGTCACGTCGGTGGTGCGGAAGTAGAACTGCGGGCGGTAGCTGTCGTAGAAGGGGGTGTGACGGCCGCCCTCCTCCTTGGACAGGATGTAGACGTTGGCCTCGAACTCGGTGTGCGGGGTGATCGAGCCCGGCTTGCACACGACCTGACCGCGCTCGACGTCCTCGCGCTTGGTCCCGCGCAGCAGCAGGCCGACGTTCTCGCCCGCGCGCCCCTCGTCCAGGAGCTTGCGGAACATCTCGATGCCGGTGACGGTGGTCTTGGCCGGCGGGCCGGTGTGGATGCCGACGATCTCGACCTCGTTGTTGACTTTGAGCACGCCACGGTCGACGCGACCGGTGACCACGGTGCCACGACCGGTGATGGTGAAGACGTCCTCGACCGGCATCATGAACGGCTTGTCGAGGTCGCGCTCCGGCTCGGGGATGTACTCGTCGACCTGGTCCATGAGCTCGACCACGGACTCGGACCACTTCTCGTCGCCCTCCAGCGCCTTCAGCGCGGAGATCTGCACCACCGGCAGGTCGTCGCCCGGGAACTCGTAGGAGGACAGCAGCTCGCGGACCTCCATCTCGACGAGCTCCATGATCTCCTCGTCGTCCACCATGTCGGACTTGTTCAGGGCCACGACGATGTAGGGGACGCCCACCTGGCGAGCCAGCAGCACGTGCTCCTTGGTCTGCGGCATCGGGCCGTCCGTCGCGGCGACGACCAGGATCGCCCCGTCCATCTGAGCCGCACCGGTGATCATGTTCTTGACGTAGTCGGCGTGGCCCGGGCAGTCGACGTGCGCGTAGTGGCGCTTCTCCGTCTGGTACTCGATGTGCGCGATGGAGATCGTGATCCCGCGCTGCTTCTCTTCCGGAGCCTTGTCGATCATGTCGAACGCTTCGGTGTTCGGGTTCTCCGCCGGATACTTGTCGTGCAGCACCTTGGAGATCGCAGCGGTCAACGTCGTCTTGCCGTGGTCGATGTGACCGATCGTGCCGATGTTGACGTGCGGCTTGCTCCGCTCGAACTTAGCCTTCGCCACTGGGGGTCCTCCTGTTGGACTTGTTGCT
>NZ_DATFMA010000125.1:0-20270 GCF_035267225.1 Ornithinimicrobium sp. | reverse complement strand
GATGGTGGGCGGGCCGTGGTGACCGTGCCCCGCGATCATGGCGAACGGGTGGTCCGGGTGGCTCATGTCCTCCTCCACCAGGACCACGCGGCCGCCGGGGCGCAGGGCACGGGCCAGTTCGGCGGTGAAGCGGTCGAGGTCCGAGAAGTGGTGGGTTGCGTTGACTGCCCACAGTGCGTCCACCGAGTGCATCGCGGCGGGCAGCGACTCTGCCGTTCCGTCACGTACCTCGATCGCGCCGGGATCGCCGTGTGCACGACAGCGAAGCCGGAGCACTCCCCGCATGACCCGAGACGGATCCGCGGCGATGACGCGACCCCGCGGTCCGACCAGTGGTGCAGCCTCGACGCTTGCGGGCCCCAGGCCTGCGCCGAGATCGAGGACGACCTCGTCCGGCTGTGGGTCAACCAGCTCGACAACGGCACGGTTGAGCTCGGAGGACCAGAAGTCCTTGAGCGAGCCCACGATGTGCCACGCGAGCCGGGCGCGGTCGGTGAGGCGGGTGAGTGAGGTCATGTTCGCGCTCCATCTGAATGACCAAAGGTCAGTGACTGATGGTCAGAGTGTGACCGTTGGTCAGTCACGAGTCAAGTCGGTAGCATCGCTTCGGTGAGACACACGGCCGCAGCGGACACGGCGCGGCGCTACCTTCCCGCTGGGGTGCGACGCCAGCAGATCCTCGAGGCCGCAGCAGCGTTGGCCATCCGTGATGGCCTGGAGAGCACGACGATCGCCGGGGTCGCGGCCGAAGCCGGTGTCGCCAAGGGCGCGATCTACCTGCACTTCGCCTCGCGCGGCCAGCTGATCGCTGGGCTCCAGGCGCTTGTGTGGGCGCAGATGATGGAGCAACCCCGCGTCGTCGCCCACGATGCTGCCGTGCCGTGGGCGGAGCGACTCGACGCGGTCGTCGCGCATTGGATGCGCTTCGAGCTGGAGAACCAGTCGCTCTACCACGCGGTCTTCCACACCGTGCCGACCGAGAGCGACGAACCGCTGATGGAGACTCGCGAGGTGCTCTCAGACCTCCTCACGGGCGGCGTGGCGGCCGACGAGTTCGATCTGCGCGGTATCGACACGGCGACGGCCGTGGAGTTCCTGCTGCACGCCTACGTCGGTCCGTGCTTTCACACCGGCCACGACCAGGGGCGGGTCATCACCGATGTGCAGCGACTGTTCCGCCGCGCCGTAGGCGCACGCGATTCCGCAGTCGTCGAGGACGGTTGACAGGCGCGCTGACACCTCAGTCAGGGACAAGCACTGCTCGATCAGTGGCACCTGCGGGCGGCCCGGACCGGTGCTGGGAGTCGTCGTGGTGTCCATGAACAGCAGGTACGCCAGCCCTGCCGCGCCTGGTCGAAAGACTCCGAAGGCCCCCGTGAATCGACAGCATGGGAGCCAAAGATCGCGATAGGCGCGGACGTGGCAAGCCGTCCTCCTTCCACAGGATGACGGGCACGGCCCTGACCAGGGCGGTTGGTGGAGCTGAGGGGATTCGAACCCCTGACCTTCTCATTGCGAACGAGACGCGCTACCAACTGCGCCACAGCCCCGAGTGCCTGACTCGACGGGGAAGGTTACCACCGTCGGCGGGGCACGTCCGATTCGGCGCGAAGCTCAGGCCAGACCGCGGATGGCCACGGGAAGGTCCTCGAACTCCTCCTCCAGCGACAGCGCGGCGCCGTCCGCCGGCAGCTCGTCCGGGAGTGCGAACGAGACCGCCTTGGCCTTGAGCGTGTAAGTGGGGGGCGGGACCGGCACCGGCTGCCACGTTCCCGGGGCCGCCGCCTCGGTGGAGCTCGAGGGCTGGGTGGGGTTGACCGGCCCGTGCGGCGCCTCGGCGACGACCTGGACCACGCTGTCGATGTCGTACACCTCGCTGGTGCGGGCCTGGACGACCGGCACGGCATCGACGAGAGCAGCTTTCCGCCCGGCGGCATCGAGGTCGGATATCTCGGTCGAGTCGCGCTCGTCCTCACGCACTGCGGAGGCGGCCAGGGCCGCGGCGGCGCCGCCGACGGCAGCCGCCGCGGAGCGATGTGGCCGGGACGGCCTGTCGGACGTTCGCTGGCTGCGTGGCCGGGCGGTCAGGGGCCGCGAGTCGTGCACCGGCTGGCCGGCCCGCCGGACGGTATGCCGCACCGCCAGCAGAGCGATGACGAAGACACCGATCCCGATCGCCGCCGTCCACCAGGGCAGAACTCCCACCATGCCCAGCGCCGTGCCGGTGACCATGACCCCGGCCGCGGCCAGCAGCACCAGACCCCGGGCCCGGACCGAACCGCCGGCGCGCGCCGGCGGCGCGGCGGCCTCGGGGGTCATGCTGGCGGCGGCACCACCCACACCGGGTTGCTCGACCACCTGTCGAGCGGGCCCGGGAACGGCCCGCTTGACCACGACGTCTGGTGAGGCGGGGCGAACCGGTGAGATCGCGTACGAAGGGGCCACCGGCTCGGACAGGTCCAGCCGGGGGCCGTGCTGACGACGCTCCAGCACGCGCATGGCCTCGGAGAAGCGGTCGACCGAACGGGCGGTGGCGATGTGGTCGCGGCGACGTACCCAGTGTTGCATCAGGTAGGCAGCCCATACGGCGAGGATCACCGCGAAGATGAGGCTGCTGGGGAGCACAGCCATACCGTAGGCAGGAAAGGTCGGCCCTCCCGGCAGCCCTGCGGTGTGTCGCCGAAGTGACGCGTGTGACCTCTGCGGTCAGCGGCCGCTCCGGCGCAGCTGGCTGACCAGGTGACCCGCCTCCTCGTCGTCGGCGATCAGAGCGAAGCAGCGGTGGTCGCGCCAGGCACCGTCCACGTGCATCAACGAGCGTCGCAGACCCTCCTCGGGCAGCTGCAGCCGCCTCGCCACGGCCAGGCTCTTGCTGTTCTCAGGGCGGATGTTGACCTCGATCCGGTGCAACCCCACGTCGGTCAGCCCGAAGTCCATGGCCATGGCCAGCGCCCAGGTGGCGATCCCCTGCCCGGTGGCCCGCTCGTCCAGCCAGTAGCCGGCCGATCCCGAGCAGCGTGGCCCCCACTGCAGGTCGAACAGGTGCATCTGCCCGACCAGGACCCCCTCGACGTCGATGACGAACGGCACCAGCCGCCCCTGCTCCGCGCCACGGTCGTAGCTGCGACGCAGCTGCCGAAAGCTCGGCATCACCGGCGCCCCGGCCGGGGGAGTCGACTCCCACGGCTGGAGCCAGCGGGTGTTGCGCGCCCGTAGCTCACGCCACGGCACGCGGTCGCCGCGCTGCAGCGGCCGCAGCGTGATCAGGGGGCCGTCCGGCTGCCGGGCGCGGAGCTCGCGCGGCCAGGTCCACATCAGCTCTCGCCGCGCACCCAGTCGCCGGAGCGGCCACCGGACTTGGCGGTGATGCGCACGTCGCTGATGATGCTCTCCCGGTCGACCGCCTTGACCATGTCGACCAAGGCCAGCGCAGCCACACTCACGCAGGTCAACGCCTCCATCTCGACCCCGGTGCGGTCGGCGGTGCGCACCGTCGCAGTGATCTCGACCCCGTCGCCGGTCACCTCCAGATCCACCTCGGCGGCGTGCACGGCCACCGGGTGGGCGAGCGGCACCAGGTCGGGGGTGCGCTTGGCCGCCTGGAGGCCGGCCACCCGGGCGACTCCGAGGGCGTCGCCTTTCGGGACCGTCCCTTCGCGCAGGGCCTGCACCGCATGGGTGGCCATCAGCACCCGGCCTCGAGCAGTGGCCGATCGGGCGGTCACCGCCTTGTCGCTGACGTCGATCATGTGAGCCGAGCCGTCGTGGCGCAGATGGGTGAGATCCATCACTGGCCACGGCCGGAGGAACGGCTAGCACTCTCGTCGTTCTGTCTGCGCCGGGCAGCCTCCAGACGAGCGTGCATCACCCCACGCTCACGCAGCAGGATGATCGGCACCGTGCTGCCGACGGCCACGTCGGTGACGTCGGGCTCCACGACGGCCAGCGCGTCGGCCTGGGCCAGCCCACCGACGAGGTGAGAGCCGGAGCCGCCGGCTGGGCGCACGGCGTACGCCCCGGTGGTGTCCAGGTCGACCGTGACCCTGGCGTACTGCGCCTTGCCCTCCGGGCTCTTCCACCCTCCGACGACCACCGCTTCGAGGGTGATCGGCTCGTAGGACCGTCCGGCCCGCGCCGCCAAGGCCGGGCGCACGAAGATCTCGAAGCTGACCAGCGCCGAGACCGGGTTGCCTGGCAGGGTGAACACCGGGACACGGCGCCGTCCGAGCACCCCGAACCCCTGGGGTTTGCCGGGCTGCATGGCCACCTCGGGGAACTCCATCGAACCGCGGCCGGAGAGCACGGCCTTGACCGGGTCGTAGGCGCCTTTGCTCACTCCCCCGGTGGTGATGATGGCGTCTGCATGGCTCAGGTGCTGCTTCAGCTCCTTGCCGATCCTGCCCTCGTCGTCGGGCAGATGGCCCACGTGCACCGCGTAGTAGCCGGCCGCCCGCACCGCCGCGGCGAGCATCGGCCCGTTGGAGTCCACGATCTGCCCCGACATCACCGGCTCATCCACCGAGCGCAGCTCGTCCCCGGTGGACAGCACGACGACGCGGACCGGTGAGGTCACCTCGACGTACCCGATTCCGGCGGAGGCGATGACCGCGATCTGCGCCGGGCCGATCGTGGTCCGGGCGGGCACGATCACGTCGCCGGCACGCAGGTCGCCGCCGGCCCGACGGATGTAGGCACCCGCATCGGGTGCGCGGTAGACCAGGGTCTCCCGCGGTCGGTCGTCGGTGTCCTCGACCGGCACGACGGCGTCGGCACCCTCGGGCATCGGGGCGCCGGTCATGATCCGCCAGACCCGGCCCGGCACGTGGGCGTACCGCTCGGTGTCGCCGGCTGCGATGTCGCCGTTGACCTTCACCGGCACCGGGTTCTCCGCGCTGGCCTCGCTGACCTCGTCGGCCTTGGCGGCGTACCCGTCCATCGCCGAGTTGTCGAAGCGCGGAAGGTCCACACCGCTGATGACGTCCTGCGTCGTCACCAGGCCGGCGGCACGGTCCAACGGCACGGTGATGGTGGGGTTGCGCCGCACCTGGCCGAGGATGTCGGCGAGGTGGTCCTCGACGCTGATCACGAGGCGGGCCCGTCCGCGCTCGAGACGAACTCGCGCAGCCAGGCGCTGAAGTCGGCACCGAGCTCGGGGTGCTCGCTGCCCAGCTGGACCACGGCCTTGAGGTAGTCCAGCCGGTCGCCGGTGTCGTAGCGACGACCGCGGAAGACCACTCCGGTCACGCCCGATCCCGGCCCGCTGCCCGTGGCCAGGGCCAGCAACGCGTCGGTCAGCTGGATCTCCCCACCGCGTCCCGGTGGGGTGCTGTCGAGCTCCTCGAAGATCCGCGGGTGCAGCACGTAGCGTCCGATCACGGCCAGGTTGGACGGCGCCTCCGCGGGGTCGGGCTTCTCCACCATCCCGGTCACCGTGACCACGTCCGCGCCGGACGCGGTGTCGCTGCCGACCTCCGCGCAGCCGTAGCGGTCGACCTGGTCCGGTGGCACCTCCATCAGTGCCACCACCGAGCCGCCTCGCTCCGCCTGGACCGCCATCATCTGCTCCAGCAGGTGGTCGCGCTCGTCGATCATGTCGTCGCCCAGCAACACGGCGAACGGTTCATCGCCAACGTGCGAGCGGGCACACAGGACGGCATGCCCGAGACCGTGCGGCTTGCCCTGGCGCACGAAGTGCACCTCGTAGCGGCTGCTGCGAGCGACCTTCTCCGCCCGGTGAGTGTCCCCCTTGGCCTCCAGAGCCGACTCCAGCTCGATGTGCCGGTCGAAGTGGTCGGCGATGGCCTCCTTGCTGCGACCGGTCACCATGACCACGTCGTCGGCACCGGCCCGCACCGCCTCGGCGACGATGTACTCGATGGCCGGGGTGTCCACGACCGGCAGCATCTCCTTCGGCACGGCCTTCGTGGCCGGCAGAAAACGGGTGCCCAACCCGGCGACGGGGATCACTGCCTTGCGCACTCCGGGCGCGGACGGCTCTGTCATGGAGCCATAGCCTAGTCATGCGCGCGGCCCGTCTCCCTGCGAGACACTGACCGCATGACCGAGGACAAAGGGGCCTGGCGCCGGGCAGTGCGACGGGCCAGGCGGGAACGGCTGGAGGCCCAGGGCCCTGTGGCCCGGGCGGCCGAAGCCGATGCGCTTGCCGCCCATGGCATGCGGTGGCTACGCCGCGGCCGGAGCGAGCACGGCCTGCCCCGGTGCGTCACGGCCTACGATGCGATGCCGACCGAGCCGCCGGTCGAGATACTCGTCGCTCAACTGCACGAGGCGGGGGTGCGCGTGCTGGTGCCGATCACCCTGGGCGAGGGCCGGCTGCGGTGGCGCGACGCCGACCCCGAGGTGCGTGCTGACCCGCTGCGCCCCCACGAGCACGACGGTCCCTCCTTCGGCGCCGAGATTCTCCCGGTGGTTGATGCGGCTCTGCTGCCGGCGCTGGCCGTCGGGGCGGACGGGACCCGGCTGGGCCAGGGAGGTGGCTACTACGACCGGTGGGTTCCTGCCCTGCGGGAGGTCAGACCCGACGCTGAGGTGATCGGGGTGGTCTACGGCGGGGAGTCCGGCGGCGACGTCCCCCGCGCCCCGCACGACATCCGGGTGGACGCCGTGCTGAGCCCGGATGGTGCCCGCGCGGTCACCCGCCCGGGGTCAGCCTCAGCTGAGCCTGCGTCGACTCCCTGACCGCCTCACGGGAGAAGGGCCACGGGTAGGAGTCCCCGTCGATCCAGGCTTGCATCTGGTCGTCGTAGTGGCGGTGGTAGACGTGGCCGGAGTTGCCGCCCTGGTTGACCCACCGGGAGCCGTCGAGATCGGCCAGGTCGACGACCATCCTCATCGAGGGGGCCGCCGTGACCGCGAACTCGTCCTCTGCGGCGTCCCAGGTGTTCGCGTTGACCAGGGCCGAGCCCCCCGGCATGGGGTAGGGACCCAGGTTGAACACCGCCTGCACCACGGCGGGCACGGGTTCGTCCCCGAGCACCTGGTGACGTGCCGTCAGCTCGTGGAGGCGACCCCACTGCCAGTCCTGCGGGTCCTTGCCGATCTCCGAGGTGAGCTCGAGCCGGGCCTCCTCCATGGCCTGCCGGAGAATGGTGTCACGCGACTCCACGATCCCCGCGGTGCGCTTGTCGTCCCACCACGCGTTGTCCGGGTCCTGCAGCAGGTTCTGCACGATGAGCATCGCGCGGGAGTTGCCGGAGACCTGGAGGTCCAGCGGCAGCTCGTCGTCGATCGTGAGGTCGAGCAGGTGGGACCAGATGGCGTAGTAGTACATCGCCCCGCTGCCCTGGGCACCGTCGCCTTGGGGTGCCCCGCGGTTCCACTCCCGCAGCAGCCCGGCCGGCTCGGCGAAGAACGGGTCCGAACTGTCGCTGACGTCGAGCAGATACGGCACCAGGACATCGGCGAAGGCGTTGTAGGAGTCGAACTGGATGGTGGTCATCGTGTCCGGTGTCACCGGGCCCTCGGCTATCGCGGTGGCCAACAGGTCGGCGATCCGCTGCGACCGGAAGCCCTGGCGCCACTCCGTGGTGATGAACGGTCGCCCAGCCTCGGTGACGGCCTGGTTGGCGGCGACGATGACCCCGTCGTCGGGGTTGAGCACGAAGGGAAGGCGCTCGAAGTCCACGAAGCCCTTCCAGTCGTAGGTCGAGTCCCAGCCCGGTGCGGGCCAGTAGCCCGGCGGCGCGCTGTCCGTCGAGGACTCCCGCAGCGGGATCATTCCCGGCGCCTGGTAGCCGATATTGCCCTCGGTGTCGGCGTAGACGAGGTTCTGCGCGGGAGCGGCGAGCAACCGCGCACCCGCCCGGAAGTCCTCCCAGTCGCGCGCCCGGTTCAGCCGGAACACCGCGTCGGCGGTGCGCGCCGGCTCCAGGCCGGTCCAGGCCATCGACACCGCATACCGCCCCGACGAGCCCGACCCGTCCAGCGGGGGGTCGATGCCGGCCTGTGCCACCTCGCTGAGCGCGTCGGACAGGATCGGTCCGTGGTGCGTGGATCTGACCAGGATCTCGACGTCGTCCCCGCCGGCCACCGTGATCGTCTCCCGGCGCTCGCCTACCTCCTCCATCTCCGAGTCCCGCCGGTACTCCCCGCCGTCGAGGTCCTCGAGGTAGAAGTCGGTCACGTCCGGGTCCATGTTGGTCAGGCCCCAGGCGATGTCCTGGTTGTGCCCGATGATGACGCCAGGGAACCCGGCGAACGTGTACCCGGTGACGTCGAAGGGACACTCGCGGCTCACCTCCCGGCAGTGCAGGCCGGTCTGGAGCCACACCCCCGGCTGGGTGACCCCCAGGTGTGGGTCGTTGGCCAGCAGCGGCATGCCGGACTCGGTGTGATCGCCGGAGACCACCCATGAGTTGGAGCCCACGCCCTCGTCGGTGGCGATGAGCGGGGGGACCGCCTCCAGCGCCTGCACCGTCGAGTCGTAGGCCAGCTCGGCCTGCTCGCCGCCCATGGCCGGTGACTTTCGGTGGCTCTCGCGTTGCTCGGAGGCCTCGTTCGCCGGGGCCTCGGGCACCGCCGGGGCGGAGTCATCCGGTTCGACCGGTGCGCTGTCGTCGTCCCCCGGTGACCGGGCCGCCGACGGCCGCCACTCGTCGCGCGACAGGATCGGGGCGTGGATGTCGTAGGGATAGCCGGGGTACAGCGTCTCGAGCTGAGCGAGCGGCACCTCACCGGCCAGCCGCGCCCGGGCGAGCTCGTCCTCGTAGTTGCCGCGCATGTCCCACGCCATGGCCTTGAGCCAGGTCAGCGAGTCCAGCTCGTCCCAGGGCTCGACCTGGTAGTCGCCGGCGCTCTGGGCGAGCACGACGTACTCCAGGGAGATCTGTGAGGGGTCCTTGTCGGCCAGGTAGTCGTTGACGCCGGCGGCATAGGCCTGCAGGTACTGCCGCGTCTGAGTGTCGAGCATGGACAGCTCTTCCTCTGCGACCTTGCGCCAGCCCATGGTGCGGATGACGGTGTCGGTCTCCACGCCTGCGGACCCGACGAGCTCGGAGAGTCGTCCTGCGGTGATGTGGCGGCGCAGGTCCATCTGGAAGAAGCGGTCCTGGGCCGCCACGAAGCCCTGTGCACGGAAGAGGTCGGCCGAGGTGTCGGCATAGATGTGTGGCACACCGCGCTCGTCGCGCAGCACCTCGACCTCGGCGTCGAGGGAGGACAACGTCAGCTGGCCCTCGGTCTGCGGGAAGGAACGCCGTGAGAGCCCGACCCCCAGGACGGCCGCCGCCACGGCTACCACGACGAGAATCGCCACCGCAGGGATGAGCACACGGCGTAGCAGTCGAGGCACGCCCTTGAGGGTATGCCAGCCCGGCCTGACGTCCGAACCACCCGCGCGTCCCACCTACACTCGTGGTTTGTGCCTACCTATTCCTACGCCTGCCGGGCGTGCGAGCACCGGTTCGACATTCAGCAGGCCTTCTCCGACGACTCGCTGACGACCTGCCCGGTGTGCGCGGGAAACCTGCGCAAGATCTACAGCGCCGTCGGCGTGGTGTTCAAGGGGTCGGGCTTCTACCGCAACGACTCCCGGTCGGCCGCGGGGTCGTCCGGAGGCGCGTCGGACTCCTCGAAGGAGTCGTCCAGCTCGACCGCAGACTCTTCGACCGGAGACTCCTCGGGCGCTGGTTCCACGTCGAAGGACTCCGCCTCGACGTCCTCGGGTGCAGCCGCTTCCGGGGTCGGCTCGTCGGGCTCGTCGGGCTCCTCGGGGTCCTCTGGCGGGTCGAGCGGGTCGAGCGGGTCGTCGTCGGGTGGGTCCTCCGCGACGAAGCCCGCGGCGTCGACGGGCGCTGGTCGGTAGAACCTGGCCGAGCCGCCGAGGCGGGTCGGAAACTCGACGGTCCGGCCCGCCGACGTCGTCGCCGTCCACACGGTCCGCCGCGGCTGAAGGGCATCCACACGCTGCTGACGAGCGCACCGAGAAGGCGCGGGATGGACCTACGGTGCTGCGGTGTCCTCGCCCCGCCGCTCCGCTCGACAGCACGGCCGACCCACCGCCGGGCTCCGACGGGTATGGCGCACCGGCTGGTGGCGTCGCCTTGTGGCGGCCGGCGCGGCCGCCGGGGCGGTGTGGTTCTCGATCACGGCACTCACCGCCGATCCCGAGGGCCCGCGCCGCGATGTGGTCGTCGCCGCGACGGACGCGCCAGCCGGTCACGCGCTGGGTCAGCGTGACCTCGCTGTGCAGTCGATGCCGCAAGCGCTCGTGCCGGACGGGGCCGGCCGCGACCCTCGCCGCTGGCGCGGCCGGGTCCTGACAGGGCCGGTGCGCTCCGGAGCCGTGATCACCGACAGCGACGTCAGCGTGTCCGCCCTGGCCCGTGGGCAGCCCGAGGATTCCGTCGTGGCCTACGTCGGGCTGGCCAGTCAGGCGCTGGCCACCGCGGCCACACCTGGCACCCACGTCGAGGTGGTCTCCACCGTAGACGGCACCGTCCTCGCCGGCGACGCCGTGGTGCTCGACGGCGCGGTCGAGCAGGACACAAGCACGGGCCCGGGCGTCCTCGTGGCGGTGCGTCGGGACCAGGCGCGGCAGATCGCGGTCGCCGGCCGCGGCGGTGAGCTCGTGGGCCCCGGGAGCGGCGTGACTCTCGTGCTGCTCCCCCCGCCGGAGGGCGTGAGCCGGGCCGACCCGTGAGGCAGTCGGCCCTCACTCGGTAGTTTGAGCGGCAGCACACCCCGTCAGGGAAAGGACGCCATGCTTCAGGGATTCAAAGAGTTCATCATGCGCGGCAACATCGTTGACCTTGCCGTCGCCGTCGTCATCGGCACCGCTTTCGCCGCGGTCGTCGACACCGTCGTCTCGTCGCTGATCAGCCCGATGCTGGCCCGCGTCGGAGGCGCCGATGTCGGAGCCTTCGGCATCCAGCTGGGGGCCGAGGGAAACATGGCCACGCTGATCAACATCGGCGCCATCATCAACGCGCTCATCATCTTCATGCTCACCGCCGCGGTCGTGTACTTCATCGTGGTCGTTCCGATGAACAAGCTGACCGCTGTGCGCCGCACCGAGGACGAGCCCGACGTCGACGAGGCGTCGGAGGAGGTGCTTCTCCTGACGGAGATCCGCGACCTGCTGCGCCAGCGCGACGTGCAGGCCTAGTCCGGAGCCTGCGCCGGTCCGGTCAGGGCTCAGGTGCCTCACTCCAGTGCGGCGGCCGCTGCTGCTGCCACCACTCGTCCGAGCCGGACCCGACGCGCTCCGCCGGGCCACCATCGGTGTCGCGGTCCGGAGCGGCCTCGGCGCTGAGGACGTCGCGGTGCTCCTCGGGGACGCCGTCGGTGGCCTCGCGCCGGGCGCGACGGGCGCGAGGCCGTGGTGTCGGCTCGGTGCGCGTCATGAGACGGGGCGCATGCCCGGCTGCGCGGACTCGCGCACCAGTGCGACCAACGCTGCGACCTCACGGGCCGGGTCGCGGAACAGGTTGCTGGACAGGACACGCACCGGTGCCCACCCCAGACGGCTCAGCTGCTCGGCGCGCAGCCGAGTCGTGTCGCGACCCGGACCCGAGGCAGCCGGTTCGAGGTCGAGATCGACCGCCACCAGCAGACGCCCGGGCCGGTTCGGGTCCTCGATGGCCAGAGGCACAGCGTGACGGCCCTGTCCCACGTGGCGGTGCAGCACGAAGCCCTCGGTCTCCAGCCGCCGTCGTAGGTCCTCCAGCATCGGGTTCACGTCGTGGTCGGCGGTCTGCTGCGCCCCCGCGTCGGACATCGCGGCGGCGTCGGCGGTCAGCGAAGGCCTCAACAGCTCCGCGAGCATCTGGGCTCCGACGCTGCTCGGGTCGGGATCCTGGTCATCGGCGGCCAGGACGGTGAGCGATCGACGGGCGGCGGCCAGCACCGTCGCGACGGCGCTGGCCTGCACCGCCGACCCCGGGTCACGCACCCAGACCACCCGGTCCCGGACCTCTCCGCTCCAGCGAGACACCGAGCAGCAGATGAGCTCACCGTCGGCGTCCAGAGTCGTGGTCAGCGTCGGGTTCGCGCCCGCGGCCTGCCGGACGCCCGCGCGGATCGAGTCGGCCATCTCGGGGCTGTCGGTGAGCACCATCACGCTGCGAGAGGCGCGACGCATGAGGTGGTCGACCACCGTGGCCACCCCCGTGGGCGCGATGTCGGCCGCTTCACTGACTCGGCGGACGCCGGCGCGCGGCGCGGGCCACACGCCGGGGAAGCTGTGCAGCGGGCCAGGCAGTGCCGGGTCCATAGGGCGGACCAGCCGTTGGTCCAGCGACCGGTAGTGCGTGGCCAGTGTGTAGACGGGAAGCACGGCCGAGACTTCGGTGAGCAGGGAGCCCTGCGCTGCCGGCGCGGCGTCCTCGTCGCGGCGACCCATCGCGTAGCTGAAGGGCTGTGGCCCGAAGCGGGTGTGGTCGCCGGCGATGAGCACCTGCTTGGCCCGCGTCAAGGCCGCGACACAGGATGCTGTCCGGGTACGGTGGGCGTGCTCGACGACCACCAGGTCGGCCTTCTCGTGGGCCGGCAGGGATGCCGGGATCACCAACGGGCTCGCGAGGATGACGGGGCGGAGCGCGCGGACCACGTCGGGCGAGCGCGTGAACACGGACTTCAGGTCGGCCGACCCGGCGGCTGCGGCCGCCTGCACCGCCTGGGCCTGGCCCGGGTTCGCGGCGAGCGCCCGACTCAGCCGGCGCACGTGCGAGCGGCGCGCTCGTAGAGCGTTGCTGCGCAGGTGCTCCCGGTCGGCCCGTCGCAGCTCGCGAGCAGCGCTGGTCACCTCCTCGGTGCTCGGCGCCCGCCCCTCGTTCTCGGCGCAGATGTGGTCGAGCAATGAGGCCTGGTAGACCAGCTCGACCTCCGAGGCCACGTCGTCCGCGTGAACGCCTCGATGCACGAGGTCATCGACCAGCTCGCCGAGCCCGGCCTCTCGCAGTGGTTGCAGCATCGGGTAGGCCCTGGAGGCGATGTGGATCCGGTCGCGCCGAGCGTCCAGGCGCAGCAGGCGCTCGAGCAACAGGTCCAGATGGGTGGTCGGCAGGTCCGTACCGCTGGAGGTGTGGTGCAGCACGTCGGCCAGCCACCGCATGTTCGGCCCGAGTCGGTCGAAGGTGCGCGCCGCGGCTTGCCACCGGTGCGGCAGGTGCGGGCGCGCGCCCTTGCCGGCCAGATCCTCCCATTCGGCGCGCTCCTGCCGGGCCGCCCCCAACAGCTCGGCCATGTGCGTCGGTGGCTTGCCTGGGCGCAGCAGCGTCCGGATGACCCGCCGAGAGCGCCCGCGGGAGAGCATCCCGGGGCGAGCACCGTCCGCGCCGGGATCACCGCCGGAGACCGCGGCGATCAGCTCGGGCAGTGGGGCTTCGTAGACCTCCATCCGGAAGTACTCGTTGGTGGCGTGCACACGGCGTAGCAGGTCGAGCCGCTCCTGCCACTGGTTGAGGGTCAACGGCTCAGGCAGACCGGCGCCCCGGCATACCTCGCCGATCTCCTCGCGCGCCGCCGCCAGATCTCCGGCCGCCAGACCCTCGACGAGGTCCTGGGCGCGGTCCGCCTCCTGAGGGGAACGAAGAGTAGACGCGTACCAGGGGTCCTCCGCCCGTCCTCGTTGCCAGACGTCCTCGCGTGCCGCCTGGGTCAGCACGGCCGCGACCTCGGCGACGCGTTCTGCCGGCAGCTCACGCAGCACCTCCGCGGAGAGGCGCACGTGTGAGACGGGGGGGCGGCTGAGCTTCGCCAGTGCCGCCAGGGCGGCCTGGGTCTGC
Organism: Ornithinimicrobium sp.; assembly: GCF_035267225.1. GTDB lineage: Bacteria > Actinomycetota > Actinomycetes > Actinomycetales > Dermatophilaceae > Ornithinicoccus. The sequence goes on along the minus strand of NZ_DATFMA010000125.1, from coordinate 6,525 downwards.
GCCAGCGTGATGCCCCACGGCTCATGCGCGCCGTGCAGGCAGTCCTCGTGCCGCCGGAGCACCTCCCGAGCCGCCAGCCAGCGCGGCAGTGGGTCCTCGGGGAGGGTGGGCTCGCTCGACTCGCGTGCGTCCTCCAGCTGCTGGGCGAGGGCGGAGATGGTTGCCGAGGCACGCGGTGGGCTCTCGGCCAGATCGAGGGTGACCTGGTCCAGACCCACCGCCTCCAGGCGTCGCCGCAACGCCTCGAGGGCAGCGCGCTCCTCGCTGACCACCAGAGTCTCGCGACCCTGCGCGATGCGCTCCGCGACCACGTTGGCGATCGTCTGGGTCGCCCCGGTGCCGGCCGGGGTGTCGAGCACGAGGCTGGTGCCCTGCCGGGCGGCATCGATGACGACGCGTTGCGCGGCGTCGGCGTCGAGGACGGAGTGCTCCTGACGGGGGTCGTGCCCCTGCGGGGGTTCGGGCACGCTGGGCGCAGGGCCCGTGTCCTCGGCCATCGCCGCGAGCAGCGGGTGCCCGGCGAGTCCGGTCGCGTCGGCCGACAGGTGCGCGACGAGGTCGAGCTTGGCCCAGGGGAAGGTGGCGATCACGGTCTGAGGGTTGATGCCGAACCCGTCCATCCCGTCGCACAGCTTCTCCAGAGCGCGGTAGGTCAGCCGGGGGTCGAATCCGTTGGGCGCCGAGAGCCGGGCCAGCTCCGCCGCGTCGAAGTCGATGCCGACCTCACCGCGCAGGTAGTTCTCGAGCACGGGGTTGAAGGTGACGTGGTGGTCGAGATGGAGCACGAAGTCGCGGTGAGCGGCGTCGGTCGGCTCGAGGGTGGCCGCCCGCAGCAGGACCGGGGCCCGTGGCGCGACCTTGACCCGCGGCAGGTGCCAGGTGGCCATGCCGACGGCGACGAAGCAGGTGGACACTCCGTGGTCGGTCAGCAGGTCGACGGTCTTGGTGTGGATGCTCTCGACACGAGAGCGCGCCTCGGCGAGGGCGACCTTCTCGCGCACGATCTCGGTCAGCAGGGTCCGCTGACCGGCCAGGAGCTTGGCCACGCCGGAGGGATGGGCCACGGTCAGGTCGAAGGTGCCGCGAGGATGGTCCTGGTACCACAGCAGTGTGTTGCGGCCGCCGAGATCGGCAAGCTCGTGTCGCCAACGCTCTGCGGCCGCGGCGACGCCTTCGGCGCGGGTGGTGGTGTCGGCGGTCACTGAGACAGGCTAACCACAGTGCGAGACGTGGCGGTGTAAGCGCCGAGAGCGAGGGCGCCGAGGGCAGCGAACAGGCACAGCCAGCCGAAGCCGAAGACGTCTACGACCACACCCGCGAGGGCTCCGGCGGACGCGGCCGACAGGCCCATGACCACGTCCGCGGCGCCCTGGACACCGGCACGCTGGCGCACCTCGACCGATCCGGCGATGAGCGAGGAGCCGGCGACCATGGTGCACGACCATCCGAGCCCCAGGACGAAGAGCCCCAGGGTCAGGCTCCATGAGGCTCCGACCGCAGAGATGCCCGCCAGGGCGCACGCGAGAAGCAGCAGGCCGACGCCGATGAGGACGACGGTCACCGCGCCGACGCGGTCGGTGAGGTAGCCGGACACCGGGGCCAGGCCGAACATCCCGAGGATGTGCAGCGAGATGACGAAACCGATCACCTCGATCGCGGCGTCGCCGTGGCTCATGTGCAGCGGGGTCATCACCATGACGCTGACCATGACGACGTGCCCTCCGGCGACGGCGATGGTGCCGAGCAAGGCGGTGGGGTTGCGTAGGATCACGGCCAACCCGCGGCGGACACCGCCGGCGGCCTTGTCGTGCGCGGTGCCCTCCGCGCTCTCCAGGGTTCGCGCGGTCAGAAGCGGGTCGGGCCGCAACGCAACCTGCAGGACGAGGATGGCGAGGGCGAAGCCCGCTGTGCTGATCACCCAGGCTCCGGCCAGCGCCGGGATGCCCAGGACGCCGGCGATGGCCGCCCCGGGCCCGAGAATGTTCGGTCCCAGCACCGACCCGACCGTGGTGGCCCACACGACGAGGCTCAGCTGACGACCGCGCCGACGGGGGACGGCCAGGTCGACCGCGGCATACCGAGCCTGGTTGTTGGCGGTGGTCGCGGCACCGAAGCAGAGCGTGCCCAGCAGCAGCAACGCGAACGAGCCGATGACGCTGGCCGCGATGGCCACGACCGCGCCCACCGCGCCGACCATGTATGCCGCGCTCAGGCCGACGCGGCGGCCGGCGGCCGCCATCAGCGCGGCAATGGGAATCGTGAACAGCGCCGTCCCGAGCACCTGGGTGGTGGTGGCCAGACCGGCCAAGGCGTCGCTGCCGCCGACGTCGGCCGCGACCAGGGCACCCACGGCGATGCCCATCGCCACCCCGACGCCTCCGAGGGTCTGCGAAGCCATGAGGGTCCCGACGGTGCGGGTCTGGATGCTGGCGACCTGTGACACCGAGGGGTTCTGCGCCGTGGTCACCGCGCCATGATCCCACGCCGGAGCGTGGCAGACTGGTCGCTCGGTCGGCTGCCGCGAGCAGCCCTGCCCTCGTAGCTCAGGGGATAGAGCACCGCTCTCCTAAAGCGGGTGTCGCGCGTTCGAATCGCGCCGAGGGCGCGACAGAACCTCACTTCCGACAAGTGCCTGTGCGCGGGGCGTCAGCAGGCCATTGAGCTGCCTTCGACACCGCTGGTGAGCGAGAGACCCTTCTACACTGTGCGGGATGGGCGGAGAAGATGGAAACACCTGACCTGAGCGAACTGGCAGTAAGCCCCGGGTACCGCTACGCCGAACGGGTCGGCGAGCAGCTTTTCGTGGCCGGCCAGGTCCCGCTGGATGGCCACGGCCAACTCGTCGCAGCCCACGACCCTGCCGCACAAGCCAACCAGTGCCTCGACAATCTCGCCGTAGTAGTGGAAGCACACCTGTTCCTTCTCGAGGACGTCAGGCACCTCCGCATTCACGTCGTCGGACCGCGGCAGGCGCTGGTGGACACCTGGCAGGCCGTCAAAGGGTGGTTCGGAGGGGAAACTCCACCGGCCACACTGCTCGGCACCCCCCAGCTTGGGCACCACGGCCAGCTCGTGGAGATCGAGGCTCAGGTGGTGCGCGCGTCCCGGGACGCGCGCAGTGCAGGCCTCGACTAGCAAGTCGCGGCCTCATCGCGCTACGGGAGGCATGGCACCTGAGGTGGAGCCGTACGACTCACCGACCACCACTCAGGCCACCCACGAGGGCCATGGCGAGCGGCAGAAGCGACAGGGTCATCAGGATGCTGCCCACCACGGGCGCCGATGCAATGAGCACGGCACCGGCCACGAGGAGAGCGGCGAAGACGACCACGAGCATCATCCGGGAAACGGACCGTTCCAGCCTGCGCGCTTGCGCGGACAGCGCCGGGGTCGCCACTCTGAGCTCGCCGCGCTCGGCCAGCGTCAGCACCCGATCGGCGCGCCGGGGTAGGACCAACGCGAGTCGTCCCAACGCCAGGGCCTCGTTGACCGCCATCTGCGGCGTGTTCTGCTGCTCCTCCTCCAACAGCTGGGAGGCGTAGGGGGTGATGGTGGCCCAGACGTCGAACTCCGGGTCCAGGCCTGTGCAGTTGCCCGACAGGATGCCCGTGGACCGGCCGAGGAGGAGGAGGTCTTCGGGTACCTGGAACGGCAGCTCCCGCAGGAGCTCGCGGAACTGCAGCCCGAAGCGGACGACCTCCTCGGGCGGAATCTGCTGCAGCTGATCCATGCGCAGCCCGGCGAAGCGCTTGAACACCTGCTCGGCGGCCGTCTCGATCTGGGCCAGGTCAGCCGAGGGCAGCAGCAGGTCGAGCCGCTTGAGCCCGGCGACGAAGCGCGCGCTGTCGCGCAGTCCGGATGCGATGAGCAGGTCGCGCAGGCCTTCGCGGAGAGCCTCCGGGACGTGACCCATCATGCCGAAGTCGACGAACATCACTCTCCAGGCACGATCCTCCCCCGAGGCCCCGGGGCCAGGAGCGACGAAGATGTTGCCCGGGTGGGGGTCGGCGTGGAAGAAGCCGTCGGTGAAAACCTGCTGGAGGAAGGCCGCAGCCAGCGTCTCGGCGACCTCGGCGGGGTCGACGCCGGCGGCCAGAATGCCGTTCCTGTCTCCGAGCTTGATCGCGGAGACGTTCTCCAACGTCAGAACTCGGCGGCTGGTCAGCTCCCAGAGGACAGAGGGCGCGCCCACCCTCGGTTCGCTCGCGAAGTTGCGCGAGAACGTCTCGGCGTTGGTGGCCTCGGCCAGGTAGTCGACCTCCTGCAGGGTGGTCTCCGCGAACTCCTCGACCAAGGCCGGCATGTCCGCACGTTCCCGGATGGGGCGGTAGCGCTGCAGCCATCCCCCGACCCGGCGCAGCGCGGCGAGGTCGACCTCGACGATCTGCTGGATATACGGGCGCTGCACCTTGACCACGACATCCGAGAACCCCTGCTCGACCGCATCCTCTGCCTTGAGCCGGGCACGGTGCACCTGACCCAGGGACGCCGCGGCGAGCGGTTCCTCCTCCACCCAGGCGAAGCACTCCTCCGGCGGCTGGGCAAGGTCTGCTGTCGCCACTTCCCTGATGGCCACCCAGTCCTCGGCCGGCACCTCGTCCTGCAGGCCGGCGAGCTCGGCCGTCATCTCTGGGGGCAGGACATCGAGGCGGGCAGACAGGAACTGTCCGACCTTGATCATCAGCCCACCCATCGACACCGCCAGCCTGCGGAAGCGGACAGCGGCGCGGCGCCCCCGCTCCGCGCGCGTGCGAGCCGACAGCCGTCCCAGACCGACACGCCTGAGCACGATCTCCCACCAGATGAACGCGGCGATGACCCGCCCGAAGAAGAAGGTGATGCGCCGGTAGCGCGCACGCAGGTCCCGGGCCCTCATGTGTCCTCCGGGCGCTGTGAATGACGGCTAGGTGGGGGGTTCAGTCCTCAGCAAGAAGGCCGTAGAGCCGCTTGCGGGTGTCGTTGAGGATATCCACGGCTGCCGACACTTGGCGCGGCGACCCCGTGGTGCCCACCTGGAACACCGCCTGGAACAGTCGACCGGCAGCCTGCTGGTACCCGGTGCCGCCGCCCGCCGCCTCCGCCGCTTCCTCCCACGGAGCGCGTCGTTCGGTCAGGCGCTGCGCTGCCCCTTCCCCGGTTTCGGTCAGCTGGTACACCTTCTTGCCGTCGGCCGGCTCGGCAGCCACCAGACCTTCGTCCGCCAGCTGCTGCAACATGGGGTACACCGACCCTGCGGAGGGGCTCCACGCCCCGGCACTGCGCTCGACGAGCTCGTTGATGATCTGGTAGCCGTGCATCGGCTCCTCCGCGAGGAGCCGCAGGACGGCCGTCCTGATGTCCCCGCGGCGGGCGCGCTGGGGAGGTTGCCCCATCATGCCCTGCAGTTGCTGGGCCATACCCATGAAGGGCTTGAAGCCGGGTCGAGCGCGCCCAGCCTCCGGGTTCATGGTCGAGTAGGCGTTCATCGACTGTCCTTCCACTCAGCGAGCGACATATCGCTATCTATCGTAAAGGGGAGGCGCGCTAGACCATGCGGCGCCCCCGGCCCGCACCTTGCGTCTCCGGTCGGCACGCGGCAAGGTCGAGGGGCGCCTACCTCGAAGTCTGGGAGAGCCAGCCGGGCTCGTCGGGCGGCCGCCGGCGCCGGGCATGCGCTGGCCGTGTCGTCGCGCTCCGTGGCGGTCAGGGCAACGGTCGCGTACGAACCGGTGGCCGGGATGCTCAGGGCCGAGCAGGAACGGGCCGACCTGGTCGGTTCCCTCTCCCGCGGGCGCGAGATGGATAGACGACCTGACCGATGCGACGCACGCCGTCGCCGGCTTCCGTTCACCGGTGGCGACATCGCGGCCGCGGAGGAGGCCGGCTACGTCGAGGCCGCGGGGAGCTATGCACCCCACGTGTCGAGAGTTTTGCGCAGGTGGGGGGCCACCATGGTCCGATGCCCGAGCACCCGGAGGTACTCACCGCCATCGTCGTGCCGGTGCTGCTGCTGCATGGGTCACAGACGGGGCCGGGCACGCGGAGCCGCGACCCATCCACACGCAGTCTCTGAGGAGCTCGTGGAGTTCTCCGGTGTCGCCTTCGGCTCCAGCTGAGAATGTGACGCTGCGACTCGGACCGCTGCGGCATCTTCCCTCGGCCCCTGCCCCAAGGCGGCGTGCAAGGGCGAAGGTGTCTACTGTGGCCACGAACCATCCCACGACGCACAGGAGACTGGCCCATGGCACTCGACTCGACCGCATCGACCCACTGGGAGGGCGACCTCTTCTCCGGCAACGGCACGACCACTCTGGAGTCCGGCGCGACCTCCGAGCTCGCGGTCAACTGGAAGGCCCGCGCGGAGGAGCACGGCGGGACGACCAGCCCGGAGGAGCTGATCGCCGCTGCCCACGCCACCTGCTACAGCATGGCCCTGTCGAAGGAGCTGGCGGACAACGGGACCCCGGCGACCTCGCTCGACGTGACGGCGACCGCCACCTTCGTCCCGGGGACGGGCATCACCGGCATGGTCCTGGTACTCACCGC
>NZ_DATFMA010000124.1:0-5103 GCF_035267225.1 Ornithinimicrobium sp. | reverse complement strand
TTGCCTTACTCATGTGTCTCTCGCTTTCTTGGCTGCTGCAGGGTGGTCAGTCGGTGGGTAGCTGGGCGAAGGCGGCCTTGGTGTCGTTGTACCACCCCAGAGACTTCCTTGGATGCCGCCAGCGGCGCTTCATCGCATTGCGTGCCTCTTGATGGCTCGCGTCACCGGCTTTCTCCGCCTCTTTGAGGTGGCGGTCTTGGGCATTGATGACGTCGTTAGCGTCCTCCCCCTTGTGCTCGAGGTCACACGGCCCCCCAAGTTGGCGGCAGGTCATCGTTTTCATCGCGCTGGTCCCTTCTCTGCTTTGTTGTTGATGGCGCGTCTATCTGTGTGACGCTTCAGCAAGGTCAGGTGTGACAACCGACTCGTGATCAGTTGCGGCGCGCTGGACCACGGCGGCGAACCACGCGGGCTATCACCTCCGGCTCGGCGCGGAACGTGATGCGCTGAACCACCCCATCGGCGACGATGAAATCGAACAAGACCTTGGCCTTGCCCCGGTCATACCACGCGGCTGCGGGCCGGTCCCCAGCAAATACAGAGAGTGCAGCGTGGGCGCTGCCGTTGAAGAACGCGGCCACATCGTGACGGCCGTGGATCTGTTCGGGTGTGCCGAGAAGGACCGCGGCTGGGTCGGCCGCCACAGTTGCCTGCGGGGCCAGCAGATGCAGCAGCTTATCGAAGTCACCCTCTCGAGCAGCGGTCATGAAGGCGTCCACGACCTCCCAATCGGCGAGGTGGTCTTCGGCTGCAGGTTGTCCGATCTTAGAACGGGCCCGCGAGGCGAGTTTGCGGGCGGCCACTGGGGTGGTGTCTAAGACAGCGGCAATGGTGGCGAAGTCGAAACCGAAACTGTCGTGCAGCACAAACGCCACGCGCTCCGAGGGGCTGAGCCGATCCAGCACGACCTGCAACGCCACCCCGACAGTCTCAGCCAGAGCGACGTCCTCGGCCGGGTCAGGCACGACCTGCTCCGTAGTGATCTCAGCGACAGGTTCTGGGGTGCGTGAGCGCAGCCGGTCCAGACATATCCGCGTTGTCACGGTCGTCAACCACGCCGGCATACTCTGGACATCGGAGTCCGTGTTTTGCAGCCGCACCCAAGACGCCTGCACGACGTCCTCAGCCTCCACAGGGTCGTTCAACACACGCGTTGCGATACGCAGCAACCGTGGACGTTCCACTTCGAAGAGCTGCGTATCATCCACGAAATCCACTCCTCCAGTTTGTCCCGTTACCCAGTAGACGAATGGCCAAGGCTCCATGTGACCAAGCGTGTTGACTGAATCACCACAACGATCTTCGCACTCTGCAAGGCGAGGTACACCTAACCCGCTGCGTCACTTAGCGATCCGCTGGCGGTGATCAGTCTGTCTGACCGGCGGGATACGGCAGCCGAGTGTGTCGGGTACTTTGAAGCAATGGGCGTCACGCGGATCGTTCCCAACCTGCCAGTGACCGACGTTGCCAGGGCCAACGAGCTGTACGCACAGATCTTCGACCTCCACGTCGGCATGGACCTCGGTTGGGTCGGTAATCTCGCCCCCAAAGAGACTCCGTCCGTGCAGCTTCAGGTGATGACCAGCGATGCGTCCGCGCCGTGCAACCCGGTCATTAGCGTCGGCGTTGCGACCCCGGCCGAAGTCGACGCGGTCCATGAGCGGGTGATGGCGGTCTCGCTCGAAATTGTCCACCCGCTAACCGACGAGGCCTGGGGTGTGCGCCGATTCTTCTTTCGGGATCAAGATGGCAACGTCATAAACGTCGTGGCCAACGCCTGACCCGTCTTGGCGGGACCAACGCACGTCCCGTAGCGGATCGCTCACCGGCGTCGGCACGTTCATGGGGAGGTCGTGCCCCGACCCAGTGGAGCTCCTGATCGGGCGAGGCCACCAGGTGGGCCTCGACCTGCGAGGCTCGGTCACCATGCCTGCCATCCGCCGCGGGGCGGACGCGGTGTGCACGTGCGCAGCCAGCTACGGAGCACTTCGAAGCCTGCGATCTGGGCTGCCGGGGCCAGCGCGCACAGCCTACGAGAGTGTGGATGCGTTCGGAATGCCGATGACGTCTGCCCAACCTCACGGCGCAGTCGCGCAGCAATCTCAACGGCGCAGACAGACAAGCAGCGGAGCGGACAGACAAGCAGGCAGGCCGGGGTTGCTCCCGCCTGCGTGAAGAGGGCCCGCCGCGCGTTGCTCTTGCATTGTGGGCTGGGACCTGCCTACTATCCCCACATCTAGTAGTTACACCGGTGTGGTTAGTCCACATCTTGTGCACAGGGGGATCCTTTGGTGCACAGCCCGTCCACAGCCCGTCCCCACGACCGTCCAGAGGATCGGAGGCATCGTGCACTGTCCGTTCTGCCGGCACACCGACTCTCGCGTGGTCGACAGCCGGGTGCAGGAGGAGGGGTCGGTCATCCGCCGACGTCGCCAGTGCCCGGAATGCAACCGGCGCTTCGGCACGGTGGAGACCGCCACCCTGTCGGTGATCAAGCGCTCGGGAGCCACCGAGCCGTTCAGCCGGGACAAGGTGCTCATCGGAGTGCGGAAGGCCTGCCAGGGCCGTCCGGTGACCGAGGACGACCTGCAGCGCCTGGCCCAGACGGTGGAGGAGAGCATCCGCTCGCTGGGGCAGGCCGAGGTGGACGCCCACGAGGTCGGGCTGGCCATTCTGACGCCGCTGCAGCATCTGGACGAGGTCGCCTACCTGCGGTTCGCCTCGGTCTACCAGGCGTTCGACTCCCTGGCCGACTTCGAGTCGGCCATCACCCTCCTGCGCGCCGAGACCGACGCCGGGTATGTCAGGGGTCATTGACAGCATCACCATCACGTCACATCCGAGTTCCATCGACGACGCTACCTATGAGGAGATCAGACATGACGGAGACGACCGGGGCGAAGTCCCGTTCGCGCCGCGGCAACGCGGGCCTGACGATCGAGCGCATCTACACCACGCCGGGGGTTCACCCGTACGACCAGGTGACGTGGGAGAAGCGCGACGTCGTGCAGACGAACTGGAAGACGGGGGAGGTCATCTTCGAGCAGCACGGGGTGGAGTTCCCGGACTTCTGGTCGGTCAACGCCTCGACCATCGTCACCACCAAGTACTTCCGCGGCGCAGTGGGCACGGACGCGCGTGAGCGCAGCCTGCGCCAGCTCATCGACCGGGTGGTGCTGACCTACGCCCGCGCCGGCAAGGAGCACGGCTACTTCGCGACCGAGGAGGACGCGGAGGTCTTCGAGCACGAGCTGACCCATGCGTTGGTGCACCAGGTGTTCAGCTTCAACTCCCCGGTCTGGTTCAACGTGGGCACCAAGAGCCCGCAGCAGGTCAGCGCCTGCTTCATCCTCTCGGTCGACGACTCGATGGACTCGATCCTCAACTGGTACAAGGAGGAGGGCTTCATCTTCAAGGGCGGCTCGGGTGCCGGGCTCAACCTCTCGCGGATCCGCTCCTCCAAGGAGCTCCTCTCCTCCGGCGGCACCGCGAGCGGCCCGGTGTCGTTCATGCGCGGGGCGGACGCCTCGGCCGGCACCATCAAGTCCGGCGGTGCCACCCGCCGTGCGGCCAAGATGGTCGTCCTCGACGTCGACCACCCGGACATCGAGGAGTTCGTGCAGACCAAGGCGCGTGAGGAGGACAAGATCCGTGCGCTGCGCGACGCCGGCTTCGACATGGACCTCGGCGGCTCGGACATCGTCTCGGTGCAGTACCAGAACGCCAACAACTCGGTGCGGGTGAGCGACGAGTTCATGCGCGCCGTGGAACACGGATCCGAGTTCGGTCTTCGCTCGCGCAAGGACGGGACCGTCATCGACACCGTCGACGCCCGCGGGCTGTTCCACCAGATGGCCCAGGCGGCGTGGGAGTGCGCCGATCCAGGCATCCAGTACGACGACACCATCAACGACTGGCACACCACCCCGGAGAGCGGTCGCATCACGGCGTCCAACCCGTGCTCGGAGTACATGTCATTGGACAACTCCAGCTGCAACCTGGCCAGCCTCAACCTGCTGAAGTTCCTGCGCGATGACAACACCTTCGACGTCGAGACCTACCAGAAGGTGCTCGAGCTGGTGATCACCGCGATGGACATCTCGATCTGCTTCGCCGACTTCCCGACCGAGGCCATCGGCGAGACGACGCGCGACTTCCGACAGCTGGGCATCGGCTATGCCAACCTCGGGGCGCTGCTCATGGCCACCGGCCGGGGGTATGACTCCGAGGGCGGCCGCACGCTGGCCGCGACGTTGACCTCGCTGCTCACCGGCGCGGCCTACAAGCGCTCGGCCGAGATGGCCGCCGTGGTGGGTCCGTACGCGGGCTATGCCCGCAACGCGGAGCCGCACCAGCGGGTGATGCGCAAGCACCAGGCCGCCAACGACGAGATCCGGCCGCTGCACGAGATCGACGCGGCCGTCCACAGAGCGGCGACGCAGGCGTGGAGCGGCGTGGTCAAGAACGGTGAGAAGCACGGCTTCCGCAACGCCCAGGCCTCGGTGCTGGCACCCACCGGCACCATCGGCTTCATGATGGACTGCGACACCACCGGCATCGAGCCCGACTTCTCGTTGGTCAAGTTCAAGAAGCTCGTCGGCGGCGGGTCCATGCAGATCGTGAACCAGACGATCCCGCGGGCCCTGGACATGCTCGGCTACACCTCCGAGACGGCCGAGGCCATCGTGGAGCACATCGCGGAGCACGGTCACGTCATCGATGCGCCGGGCTTGAAGCCCGAGCACTACGAGGTCTTCGACTGCGCCATGGGCACCCGGGCCATCAAGCCGATGGGGCACGTGCGGATGATGGCGGCGACTCAGCCGTTCCTGTCCGGCGCGATCTCCAAGACGGTGAACCTGCCCGAGAGCGCCACGGTGGAGGAGATCGCGGACGTCTACCAGCAGGGCTGGACACTGGGCCTGAAGGCGCTAGCGGTCTATCGCGACATGTGCAAGGTCGGCCAGCCGCTGTCAGACGGGAAAAAGGACGAGGCCAAGCAGAGCGAGTCTCTGGCCGAGTCGGAGCCCAAGGTCGAGAAGGTCATCGAGTACCGGCCGGTGCGCAAGCGGCTGCCCAAGCGTCGCTCCAGCCAGACCACGT
>NZ_DATFMA010000123.1:0-2052 GCF_035267225.1 Ornithinimicrobium sp. | reverse complement strand
CGCGTGCACCTCATACCCGGTGGCTGCGACCACGCTCGCGGTGCTCGCGGGCTCCAGAGTGCGGGCATAGAGCCCGGTGGCCTGCTCGAGGGACTGCCAGGCCTGATACGAGAGCAGCCCGGGCGCCACCCGGGGGGAGGTGACCAGCAGGCTCAGCCTTCGCTGGAGATCCATTCCGGGTTCTCGGGCACGATCGAGGCGGTCTGCGGATCGAAGCTGCCGTAGCGCGGGTTGATCTCCACGTCCAGCTTCTCGATGTCGGCGACCGTGATCTTCTGCAGCTTCTCGGCCGCCTTGGCCACCTGGGAGTCCTGCGCGGCCTCCGGGTTCTGCAGCAGGGTCTGGTACTGACGGGTCCGGGCCACGTCCACCGTCAGGGTCGAGGGATTGTCCAGGCCGTTGTCGGCGAGGAGCTGGCTCACCTCCTCATCGGTGAGCTCAGCCGAGGTGCCCGCGAAGGCGTCGTCCAAGAACGGGGCTCGCACCAGCTCGCTCAGCACCGTCGGGGGCGTGAACGGCTCGGCCGCGATGGTGTTCAGCTCGGAGGTGGTCTCCTGCAGCTGGTCCTCACCAACCGTCTCCCCGTCGATGACGGCGGCCTCGTCGGCCGAGAGGTTGCCACACGCGCTGAGGAGCGTCAGCCCTGCCACCGCCGCGACGGCGCTCACCACACTGGGCCTGGGGTGCAGCCTTGTTCGCCTCACAACGCCCATCATGTCATCTCCCCTGCCGCGTCGACATCACGCCGAGTCGGCTGCGGCGCCGAGGTCGTCGAGCAGGATCGCTGTGATCCACCTGGCCGCCCAGTCCAGCATCGCGCCGTCCCGCAGGGGGCGCCCCCCGATGCCCGGGGTCTTGGGCACGGGCACCAGGGCGGTGCGGGTGGCGGGCTTGAGCAGGGTGCCGGGATAGAGGCGGTTGAGCCGCAGCTGCTGTGACTCCCGCAGCGACGCGACGGGAGCGAACCGCACGCGCTGACCTTGGAGCGCCACGTCGCTGATTCCGGCCGCCCGGGCCACGGTGCGCAACGTGGCCACGTCGAGCAGGGTGAGCACGGGCGCCGGCGGGGGGCCGTAGCGGTCCTCGAGCTCGGCGCGCACCGCGGCCACCTCGCCTGCGTCCCGTACCTGGGCGAGCTTGCGGTACGCCTCCAGGCGCAGGCGCTCCCCGGGGATGTAGTCGTGCGGCAGGTGGGCGTCGACCGGCAGCTCGATCTTCACCTCGACCGGCATCGACTCCCCCTCGCCCTTGAACTCCGCCACGGCCTCGCCCACCAGGCGGACGTAGAGGTCGAAGCCCACGCCGGCGATGTGGCCGGACTGCTCGCCGCCGAGCAGGTTGCCGGCCCCGCGGATCTCCAGGTCCTTCATCGCCACCGCCATTCCCGCCCCGAGGTCGGTGTTGCCGGCAATGGTCTGCAGCCGATCCACCGCCGTCTCGGTGAGCGGCTTCTCCGGGGGGTAGAGGAAGTAGGCGTAGGCACGTTCGCGACCTCGTCCCACCCGGCCGCGCAGCTGGTGCAGCTGCGACAGGCCCATCTGGTCCGAACGCTCGAGGATGAGGGTGTTGGCGTTCGAGATGTCCAGGCCCGTCTCCACGATGGTGGTGCACACGAGCACGTCGAAACGTCGCTCCCAGAAGTCGACGACCACCTGCTCGAGGCGCTGCTCGCCCATCTGCCCGTGCGCCACCGCCACCCGGGCCTCCGGGACCAGGTCGCGCAGCCGGCTCGCCGCCTTGTCGATCGAGCTCACCTTGTTGTGGACGTAGAACACCTGACCTTCTCGTAGGAGCTCGCGGCGGATCGCGGCGGTGATCTGCTTGTCGTCGTAGGCGCCGACGAAGGTGAGCACGGGGTGGCGTTCCTCCGGCGGCGTGGCCAGGGTGGACATCTCCCGGATGCCGGTCACGGCCATCTCCAGCGTGCGTGGGATCGGGGTGGCCGACATGGCCAGCACGTCGACGTTGGTGCGCAGCGCCTTGAGCTGCTCCTTGTGCTCCACCCCGAAGCGCTGCTCCTCGTCCACGATGACCAGCCCGAGCTCCTTGAAC
>NZ_DATFMA010000122.1:0-42257 GCF_035267225.1 Ornithinimicrobium sp. | reverse complement strand
GACGATCTCTCCGGAGTTGCCCACCCCACCGTCGGCGATGACGTGCACGTAGCGGCCGCCGGACTCGTCCAGATAGTCGCGGCGAGCAGCGGCCACGTCCGCGATCGACGTGGCCATCGGGGCGTCGATGCCCAGGGTCGTGCGGGTCCGGTGAGCCGAGCCGCCGCCGAAGCCGACGAGGACCCCGGCGGCACCGGTGCGCATGAGGTGCAGAGCAGCCGTGTAGGTGCCGGCCCCGCCGACCACGACGGGCACGTCGAGCTCGTAGATGAAGCGCTTGAGGTTCAGCGGCTCCTGCTGGCTGGACACGTGCTCGGCCGACACCGTGGTACCCCGGATGACGAACAGGTCCACGCCGGCGTCGACCACTGCCCGCCAGTACTGCTGGGTGCGCTGCGGTGACAGCGCACCGGCGACGGTCACGTCGGCGTCGCGGATCTCCTGCAGCCGCTGGGCGATGAGCTCGGGCCGGATCGGCGCGGCGTAGAGCTCTCGCATCCGCTGGGTGCAGTCCTCGGGCTCGAGCTCGGCGATCTCGCTGAGCTGGGAGCTCGGGTCCTCATACCGAGTCCACAGACCCTCCAGGTCCAGCACGCCCAGCCCACCGAGGCGACCCATCTCGATCGCGGTCGACGGGGCCATGACGGAGTCCATCGGCGCCGCCATCAGGGGCAGGTCGAAGTGGTAGGCGTCGATCTGCCAGGAGATCGAGACCTCCTCCGGGTCGCGAGTGCGCCGGGAGGGCACGATGGCGATGTCGTCGAAGGAGTATGCGCGGCGACCCCGCTTACCCTTGCCGATCTCGATCTCAGTCACCGGGCAAGGGTACAAGCCGGTGGCCCGCGTGCCGGCCGCCTCGCAACGCCGGCGAACCGGGCCTGGCCGCCTACCGCGCGACGTAGTTCGGCGCCTCCACCGTCATCTGGATGTCGTGCGGGTGGGACTCGGTCAGACCGGCGGCGGTGATCCGCACGAAGGTGCCGCGCTGCTGCAGCTGAGGCACCGTCCGCGCGCCGACGTAGAACATGGACTGGCGCAGACCTCCGATGAGCTGGTAGGCCACGGCGGCCAGCGGGCCGCGGTAGGGCACCTGACCCTCGATGCCCTCCGGGATCACCTTGTCGTCGTCTCCGACGTCGCCTTGGAAGTACCGGTCCTTGGAGTAGGAGACCCCACGGCCCCGCGACTGCATGGCCCCCAGGCTTCCCATCCCCCGGTAGGACTTGAACTGCTTGCCGTTGATGAAGACCAGGTCGCCGGGTGACTCCTCGCAGCCGGCGAGCAGGGAACCGAGCATCACGGTGTCGGCTCCGGCCACGATGGCCTTGGCGATGTCCCCGGAGTACTGCAGCCCACCGTCGCCGATGACCGGGACGCCCGCCGGGCCCGCAGCACGGTGCGCCTCGTGGATGGCCGTCACCTGCGGCACACCCACCCCGGCCACCACGCGGGTGGTGCAGATCGAGCCGGGTCCCACGCCGACCTTCACTGCGTCGGCCCCGGCGTCGATGAGGGCCTGAGCACCGGCACGGGTGGCCACGTTCCCGCCCACGACGTCCACGCCGGCGGCGGCCGGCTCGGCCTTGAGCCGCGCGATCATGTCGGTCACCCCGCGCGCGTGACCGTTGGCCGTGTCCACGACCAGCAGGTCCACGCCGGCGTCGACGAGGGCCATCGCCCGCTGCCAGGAGTCACCGAAGAAGCCCACGGCGGCTCCCACGCGCAACCGTCCCTCCGCGTCCTTGGTGGCGTCGGGAAACTGCTCGGTCTTGGTGAAGTCCTTGACGGTGAACAGTCCCTGCAGCAGGCCGCGCTCGTCGACGATCGGCAGCTTCTCGATCTTGTGCGTGGCCAGCAGGTGCAGCGCGTCGTCCTTGCCGATGCCTACCGGGCCGGTGACCAGTCCGGTCGAGGTCATCACCTCGGCCACGGAGCGGCCGTAGTCGGACTCGAAGCGGATGTCGCGGTTGGTGATGATGCCGATCAACGCGCCGGCGTCGTCCACCACGGGCAGACCGGAGATGTGGAAACGGCCGCACAAGGTGTCCATCTCCGCCAACGTCGCCTCCGGCCCGATGGTCACCGGGTCGTTGACCATGCCGTTCTCCGAGCGCTTGACCCGGTCGACATGGGCCGCCTGGTCCTCGACGGCGAGGTTGCGGTGCAGGATTCCCAGCCCTCCCTGGCGCGCCATCGCGATCGCCATCCGTGCCTCGGTCACCGTGTCCATCGCCGCCGAGAGCAGCGGCATGCGCACCGTGATGTTGCGGCTCAGCCGGCTCGCGGTGTCCGCCTCGCTGGGCACCACATCGGTCTCCCCGGGCAGGAGCAGCACGTCGTCGAAGGTCAACCCCACCTCAGCCAGCGCGGAGGGTGCTTCGGGAGAGCCGGGGCCTGAGGTCATGGCGGCAAGTCTAGGCCGGGCCGGTGTTTCGTTCGTCCCGCCGGTGGGTACTGGAGGGGTGGAGGCGAGGTAGCACCCACCACCAGGAGGATTCCGTGACCGACACCGCAAGACAGCCAGGGCCGACGGCAGAGCTATGGGAATGGCAGTACGTCGGGCTGTGCCGGACCGTCAGCCCCGAGGTGTTCTTTCACCCCGAGGGCGAGCGAGGCCCGGCGCGGCGGCGACGTGACGAGCGCGCCAAGGCCGTATGTCGTTCCTGTCCGGTGCTGGACCAGTGCCGTGAGCACGCGCTGCGCGCCCGCGAGCCCTACGGCGTCTGGGGCGCGATGACCGAGGGAGAACGCGAGGCGTTCATCGCCCGCAGCGCCTGAGCCGACGCTTCGCGCCCGGGCCACGCACTGCCCGGAGCCTCGTGGCGCCTCGCGTGCTCACCACGCACACCGGCCCGGACCCCATGACGGGGTCCGGGCCGGTGTGCGTGCTCGGGTGGGTCAGTGACTGTGACCGTGGCCGGCCGGCGCCTCTTCCTCCTCGGGACGGTCGACCACCAGGGTGTCGGTGGTCAACACCATGGAGGCGATGGAGGCCGCGTTCCGCAACGCGGAGCGCGTCACCTTGACCGGGTCGATGACCCCGGCGGCGAACAGGTCCCCGTAGTCTCCGGTAGCGGCGTCCAGGCCGTGGCCCGGCTCGAGCTCGGCTACCTTCGCGGTGGCGACGTAGCCTTGCATCCCGGCGTTCTCGGCAATCCAGCGAAGGGGCTCCACGGCGGCCTTGCGCACGATGGCCGCGCCCACCGCCTCGTCACCGGAGAGCTCCAGCTCATCCAATGCGGCCGCGGCGTGCACCAGCGCGGAACCACCACCAGCGACGATGCCCTCCTCGATGGCCGCCCGCGTTGCCGACACGGCGTCCTCGATCCGGTGCTTCTTCTCCTTCAGCTCCACCTCGGTGTGGGCACCGACCTTGATGACGCAGACGCCTCCGGAGAGCTTGGCCACCCGCTCCTGCAGCTTCTCGCGGTCCCAGTCCGAGTCGGTCGCTGCCATCTCCGTGCTGAGCTGGGCGACCCGGGCGCCCACCTCGTCGGCCGAGCCGCCGCCGTCGACGATGGTCGCGTTGTCCTTGGTCAGCACGACGCGACGCGCGGAGCCGAGCACCTCCGGGCCGACCTGGTCCAGCTTGAGGCCGACCTCCTCGGTCACGACCTGACCGCCGGTGAGGATGGCCATGTCCTGCATCATCGCCTTGCGCCGGTCACCGAAGCCGGGCGCCTTGACCGCAGCGGCGTTGAGCGTGCCGCGGATCTTGTTCAGCACCAGTGCCGAGAGCGCTTCGCCCTCGACGTCCTCGGCGACGATGAGCAGCGGCTTGCTCTGCTGCGCGACCTTGTCCAGCAGGGGCAGCAGGTCGGCAACGGCGGAGATCTTGCCCTGGTGCAGCAGCACGTAGGCGTCCTCCAGGACGGTCTCCATCCGGTCGCTGTCGGTCACGAAGTACGGCGAGAGGTAGCCCTTGTCGAACTGCATCCCCTCGGTGAACTCCAGGTCCATCGCGGTCGTGGACGACTCCTCCACGGTGATCACGCCGTCCTTGCCCACCTTGTCGAAGGCGTCGGCGATGAGGTCGCCGATCATCGAGTCCTGGGCGGACAGGCTGGCGACCTGAGCGATCTCGTCGCGGCCGTCGACCTCACGCGCGGTCTGCAGCAGACGGTCGGAGAACACGGTGACGGCCTGGTCGACACCCCGCTTCAGCGCCGCCGGGGCGGCTCCGGCCGCGACGTTGCGCAGCCCTTCCTTGACCATGGCCTGCGCCAGCACCGTGGCGGTGGTGGTCCCGTCGCCGGCGACGTCGTTGGTCTTGGTGGCGACCTCCTTGGCCAGCTGGGCGCCCATGTTCTCGTAGGGGTCGTCCAGCTCGACCTCGCGGGCGATCGTGACCCCGTCGTTGGTGATGGTGGGGGCACCCCACTTCTTGTCGAGCACGACATTGCGCCCTCGGGGTCCGAGGGTGACTTTGACGGCGTTGGCCAGAGCGTCGACGCCACGCTCCAGGGCCTTGCGCGCGTCGTCGTTGAACTGCAGTTGCTTTGCCATGAACGGCGGCCTTTCTCAGTATGCGGGTACGGCGGGGATCGTCATCGGCTGCGCCGGCGCGGAGTGCGAGCAGGTGCAGAGGGAACGACGCCCCGGCGACCCCGCTGGGGTGCGGGGTCGACGGGGCATCAGAGGTGGTCAGTCGCCGACGACGGCGAGCACGTCACGCGCGGAGAGGATGAGGTACTCCTCACCGGAGTACTTGACCTCGGTCCCGCCGTACTTGCTGTAGATCACACGGTTACCGACGGCCACGTCCATGGGGACGCGGTTGCCGTTGTCGTCGATGCGCCCGGGGCCGACCGCCAGGACCTCGCCCTCCTGGGGCTTCTCCTTCGCGGTGTCCGGGATGACCAGGCCAGATGCCGTGGTCTGCTCGGCCTCGACGGCCTGCACAACGATCCTGTCTTCGAGCGGCTTGATGGAAACCGACACGTCGGTCATTCCTTTCGTCGTGGTCGACTGGGTGAGTCAACTGCTGGGGGACTCGCAGCCTCGGGTGGGATCGCCGTCGCGGGGGTCGACTCCACCCAAGTCTTGGCACTTTCGTGCCGCGAGTGCTAATCAGAATCTAGGTCGCCGCTTGGCACTCGGTCAAGCCGAGTGCCAACCGGAGCCGGGCCGGGTCCAGCGTGTCCGCTCAGAGCAGCGGTTGCAGCGGCCGCAGAACCCGCTCCGCGAGCCGATGGCGCAGCGTCCGGTCCGCCCACTCCCGGGCCGTCATCTCCCGGCAGTTGCGCAGGTCCTGGGCGAAGACCTCCTCCATGACCGCCGCCTGTCCCTCGTCCACCACCTCGAGGTTGACCTCGTAGTTGCCCCGCATCGACAACCGGTCGATGTTCGCCGTCCCGACGGTGCTCCACTGCCCGTCCGCGGTCGCCGTCTTGGCGTGGACCATCGCGTCCTGGTACAGGAAGAGCCGGACACCACCGGCCAGCAGGTCGGTGACATAGCTGCGCGCCACGATGTCGGCCACGATGTGGTTGGAACGCTGGGGCGTGATCACCCGGACGTCGACCCCGCGTGCGGCCGCAGTGAGCAGGCCCTGCAGGATCTCCCGGTCGGGGATGAAGTAGGCCTGGGTGATGTACAGATGGTGGCTGGCCCGGTCGATGGCCTCCAGGTAGACGTTGCGCACCGGGAAGACCATCCGGGACGGCTCGTTGCGCGCCGCCCGCACCGGGTAGTTCCAGCGCGGCGCGCCCCCGTCCGGGAGCTGCGGCTGCCGTTTTCCACAGTGGCGGTTCCAGAAGTCGACGAAGGTGTTGCTCAGCTCCCAGACCGTGTCACCCTCTACCCGCACGTGGGTGTCGCGCCACTGCGTCGCGTACTGCGAGCCGATGTTGTAGCCGCCGACGAACCCGACCTCGTCGTCCACCACGAGCACCTTGCGGTGGTCCCGGCCGGTGCGCCGGGCATCCAGCCTCCATCCCCCACGCACCGTGGGGAACTGCAGCACGTTCACCTCGCGAGGAAAGGTCTTGAACGCAGCCGGGACGACCAGGTTCGCGAAGCCGTCGAAGACGATGAAGACCTGCACCCCGCGCTGCGCGGCGGCGACGACCGCATCCTTGAAGCGCTGACCGACCTCGTCGCCCTTCCAGATGTAGCTCGCAAGGTAGATGTGCTCGGTCGCCCCCTCGATAGCGCGCAACATCGCCTCGTACAGGTACTCCCCGTAGACGTAGGTGGTGATGGTGTTGCCCTCCAGCTCGGCTGCGAGCGGAGGAGCCTCGGGCGCGTTGTGCACGGTCGTGGTGCGCCGCATCCGCAAGGCGTCGATGCTCGTGATGGCCCCGGCCGCCCCGACCGGCACCGAGCCCGCGATCAGAGCCGCACGCGCGACCCGGCGTGGGAGCCTGCGCACCGAGCGCCGCAGCACCGTGCGCTTCGGGAGGGGAGAGGCCATGGGTTCATTGAACAGGATGCTCCGCGTCGACCGCGGAGTGCACCATGGTGTGGTGGATCTGGCGACCGTGGATGCCCTGTGCAGCCCCCAGGGACGGGAGCTGATGTCCAGCCTGCCACGGCCGTACGACCCGGCGGCCGCGATGCGCCTGACCTCGTCCCTGCGCGCTCGCGGCCACAGCCCGGAGCTGGTCGCCGCCGCCCTGACCCAGTCCGAGCTGCGCACCCGTGGGGAACGCAAGTTCGGAGCCGCCTCGCACGACATGCTGTTCACCCGGGACGGCCTGGAGCAGAGCTCCCGGCCCGCGGTGGCCGAGCTGCACGCGAGCCGCTTCGCGGCGGGGGGCGTGGGCGCCGTGCACGACCTGGGATGTGGCATCGGTGCCGACTCGATGGCCTTCGCCGAGGCCGGTCTGACGGTCGAGGCCGTGGAGTCGGACCCGGTCACGGCTGCCGTCGCCGCTTTCAACCTCGCTGCGGACACGGGACCGCCGGGCGGACGGCAGCGGGGAGTGGACGAGCGCGTGCGGGTACACCACGGTCAGGCGCAGGATCCCCGCTGGCGACGCGAGGCCGAAGCGCGACGTGCCGCCCACCCGGCCGGCGGCACCCCTGTCGGGGTCTGGCTCGATCCCGGACGCCGCACCGGCGGAGTGGCGGATGTCAGCGGCCGCACCCGCCGCGTGCGGGCGCCGGACCAGATGTCTCCTCCGTGGGAGACCGTCCAGGCTCTCGCCCGTGAGTGGCCGGCGGCCGGCGTCAAGCTGGGAGCCGGTCTCGGCGCCGTCCACGCGCCGCCGGAAGGGGCTGAGGCCCACTGGGTCTCTCACGACGGCGAGGCGGTCGAGTGCGTGCTGTGGTGGGGAGCCTTGGCGCGGGAACCGGGCACGAGGAGCGCGCTCGTGCACGCTGAGGGGCAGTGGCACCGGCTACGCGCTTCCGGTGAGACCCTCATGCCGCCACCAGTGAGCTCCCCGAGCCAGGTAGGCCCTGTGCTCTACGAGCTCGACCCCGCCGTGGCGGCGGCGGGCTTGCGGGCCGCCGTGGGCCTGGAGCTGCAGGCACGGACGCTGGGGTCGGCGGCCTACCTCAGCGGCGACCGGGTGGTCCGGACGCCGTGGGCGCGGGCATGGAACGTGCACGAGGTGCTCCCGCTGCGGACCGCGCCCCTGCGTCGGTGGGCCCGACGCGAGGATGTCGGCGCGCTGACCGTCAAGCGTCCCTCACGCCGCGCGTCCGGCGGTGACGTCGTGCCCGATGCCGACGTGCTGCGCCGCCGGGTGGCGCCGGCAGGCTCCCGTGCGGCCACGTTGCTGCTCAGCGACCTGGGCCCCGCCAGTGCCGGGGTGGCGCTGTGGGTCAGCCCGTGCGCCGGACGGGACGAGCGAGCACCGAGCTAGGCGCGGATCTGCTCCACCGGTTGAGAGGAGTCGACGGCCAGGTCGGGCGAGGACGGAGCCCTTCCGGCGGTCACCGCCAGCGACCCCCAGGCCGCCACCATCGCTCCGTTGTCGGTGCACAGCCCTGGCCGCGGGACGCGCAGCCTCAGTCCCACCCGGTCGCACCGAGCCGCCGCGACCTCGCGCAGCCGGCTGTTCGCGGCCACCCCTCCCCCGATGAGCAGGTGGTCCACCCCGGCCTCCCGGCACGCATCCACGGCCTTGGCGGTGAGCACGTCCACCACGGCCTCCTGGAAGCTGGCCGCGACGTCCGCCACCGGAACCGGCTCACCCGACTCCGCCCTGAGTGCCACCCAGCGCGCGACGGCGGTCTTCAGACCCGAGAAGCTGAAGTCGAAACGGTGCCGCTGCAGGTCCCGGGTGCCGGTCAGGGCCCGTGGGAAGTCGATCTCGACGGTGCCCTCCCGGGCCGCGCGGTCGATGTGCGGGCCGCCGGGGAAGGGCAGTCCCAGCACGCGCGCCACCTTGTCGAACGCCTCGCCGGCTGCGTCGTCCATCGTTGCGCCGAGCGAACGGACCTCCTGGGTCACGTCGGGCACGAGGAGCAGGTTCGAGTGACCCCCACTGACCAGGAGCGCCACGACCGGCTCGGGCAGCGGACCGTGGTCGACGACGTCCACGGCCACGTGGGCACTGAGATGGTTGACGCCGTACAGCGGCACCCCCAGCGAGGAGGCCAGTGCCTTGGCGGCAGCGACCCCGACCATGAGGGCACCGGCCAGCCCGGGCCCCGAGGTGACGGCGACCGCATCCACCTGCTCCAGACCGACCCCGGCGTGCTCGCAGGCACGGTCCACCATGGGCACCATCGCCTCGAGGTGAGCACGGGAGGCGACCTCGGGCACGACTCCCCCGAAGCGGGCGTGCTCCTCGACGCTGCTCGCGACGGCGTCGGCCAGCAGCGTGCCGCCGCGCACGATCCCGACCCCGGTCTCGTCGCAGCTGGTCTCGATACCGAGCACGACCGGTTCGGCGCTCACCACATCCGCCTTCGTCATCCCTCAGTCACCCGTCAGCGCCGGGCCGCCGGAGAGCTCGTGGCGTTGGACGATGGCGTCCACGCCTGCGGGCTGATAGTAGCCGCGTCGCACCGATACGGTGCGGTAGCCGTGAGCGGCATACAGGGCGAGCGCTGCCCGGTTGTCCGCACGCACCTCGAGCAGCATCTCCCGTGCCCCTCGGCCGCGTGCGTGCTCGTGCAGCGCACTCAGCAGCTCCCCACCCCGCCCGAGCCCGCGTTGGGCAGGATCCACGCCGATCGTCATCACGTCGGCCGTGTGACCGGCGAGCGTCAGCCCGGCGTACCCCGCGACGACAGGCCGCGGCGAGTCCGGGTCGAGGTCGACCACGAGGTAGTGCCGTCGGGGGCGGGCTGCGAGCTCACCCCACCACATGGCCGGGGACCACGCCGAGTCGGGGTAGAGACGCTCCTCCAGGGCTGTGACCTGGGCCAGGTCCTGCCACCGCATCGGGCGGACGACCGCGCGGGACCCGACGCCGGCCGGGCGGTCCGCCGCCGTCCTCACGAGGACGCCGATACCGGTGCCGGCGCAGCACGCCGCGGCTGGGCGTCCGGGCGTCGCAGGTACAGCGGCTCCGGCGAACGCCGATGCCGAGCCTGCGTGGCCAGCCGCCCGACCGTGCTGGGCTGGACGTCCATCAGGTCCGGCTCGGCCCGGTCGCCGAGCGGCGCCAGCGGGTGCAGGGCCTGGGGGTAGAGCAACGGGCCCCGTCCTGCGCAGGGCAGATCTCGCACCTCTTCCGGGATCGCGTCGGCTCGACCCACGGCGGGCTCGCCGTGCCGGCGCACCCCGTGGGGCCCCACGGTGTACCGGGCCCAGTACACCTCCTGACGGCGCGCGTCGGTGGCCACGAGAATCTCGGTCTCCCCGTTCGCGCCATGACCGCTCAGCCACTCCTGTGCCTGCGCCGCGAGGGCGTCGAGCGAGCAGACTCCGTAGACGGGCACCCGCAGCGCCCTGGCCATCACGCGGGCGGTGACGATGCCCACCCGCAGCCCGGTGAACGGCGCCGGCCCCACCCCTGTCACCACCTCACGCACGTCGCCCGCGGCCCTGCCTGCCTGGGCCAGGGCGCGCTCGACGGCGGGCGCCAGAAGCTCTGCGTGGCGACGGGAGTCGGCCTCGGTGACCTGGCTCAGCACGGTCTCGCCCGACAGACAGGCCGCACCCACGAGCGAGGTGGAGGTATCCATCGCGAGCAGCACCGGCTCAGGTTAACGTGGGCGTACCCAAACGATCATGGAAGGACCACTCATGCTTGCACGCTTGTTCTCCCGCCTCGGCGGCCATGTCCTCGACGTCAGCGCGCACTGCGACCTGCCGTGTGGGGTGTACGACCCGGCGCAGGCTCGGATCGAGGCCGAGTCGGTGAAGATGATCATCCAGAAGGTCAACGACAGCGACGACCCGGATATGAAGGCACGGGGGCTGCTCATCAAGGAGCAGCGCTCCGAGCTCGTCAAGCACCACATCTGGGTGCTGTGGACCGACTACTTCAAGCCGCCGCACTTCGAGCAGCACCCCCAGCTGCACATGCTGGTCAACGAGGCGACGAAGCTGGCCGGGGCCACCGGAACCAAGGGCTCCTGGGACGTCTCCAAGGCGGACGACCTGCTGGCCAAGATCGACGAGATCGCCGAGATCTTCGCCGAGACCAAGAAGGGATGAGGTGGTGGTCCTGACCGTGCGGCTCGCACCTGGGCCGGGCGGTCAGGACCGGGCTTCCGCGCGCGAGCCGAACAGCTCCAGTGACAACAGGTCCTCTCCCGAGATCTGTCCCTCCCGCCGCAGCACCCGGCACAGCTCGCGCAGCACCTGAGGGTCGTAGTCGTAGCCCATGCTCAGGCGGAGCCGTTGCAGGCTGCGCAGCCGCGTCCCGGAGTCCAGCGAGACTCCTACCAGGTCGTCGTAGGCGTTCGCCACGCGCAGGATGCGGCTGGCGATCGGGAAGTCCCCGAGCTCCTCCAGCCGCCAGTAGGGAGTCGCGTGGTGCGCCACCACGGCCGAGACCTTGGCCATCTCCTCGGTGTGCGCCAGCAGCGCCGCCCCGGCCGCCGCGACCCGCCGCTGGTCCAGGGCCGAGGTGTGGGTGGTCGCACCACCCGGGATCCTGCGCTGGAGCGAGAGCTGGCCCAGGTCGTGCAGGAGCGAGGCGTACTCCAGGTCGCGCAGCTCGGGCTCGGACAAGCCCACCTGACGCCCGATGAGGACCGACAGCCGGGCTACCCGGGCCGCGTGACCGGGGTCGGTGAAACCCGCCTGGTCGGTCAGCCTGGACAACGCCCATACGGTCTGCCGTCGGGCGTCGAGCACCTTGGACTGGTGGCGCACCGCGATCATCAACAGCACCAGCGGCACACTGAAGATCGCGACCGCGGCAGGCCCCACCACGCGGGTGGCCAAGGCGGTGGACACGGCAGCACTCACTACGCCGAGGCCCAGGGGGCCCACGGCCTTCAGCTCGTCGGTGAACGCGTGGTAGATCACGGTGTGCTCGTGCGCTGCGCGCTCATAGCTCCACAGCACCATCTGCAGTCCGAGGGCCAGCCCGGCCAGAAGGGCCAGGCCCAGAGCCGGGACCCAGCGCGCGTCGGACCCCCAGTTCACCAGGGCATCGTGCAGGGATGGTCCTCCCGGACGCTGGACCTGCATCAGCGAGGCCACCAGCCCCACGATCAGAGTCCGCAGGGCGATCTCGGCCGCCACCGGCTGGTGACCGTAGCGGACCCACCGCACCACGGCGGCGGCGGCGGCTGCCGCCGCGCCGGCGAGGGCCAGGTAGCCGGGGCTGACCTGCACCTCGGTCCCCCCCGGCAGCACAGCCGTCATGGCCATGGCCAGGCTCACGGTCATCCCGACCGGCTCCACCTTGCGCCCGCTGACGATGGTGATCGGACGGGAGTCGGCCACCACGATCACCAGGACACAGACGGCCAGCCACAGCCCCACCTGGAGCGAGGCCAGGACCGGCCAGGGGTGGTCGAAGACCAGCAGGAGCGCCACGAAGACACCGGTGAAGACCGAGAGCCCCTGCGTGACCCACTGAGAGCCGAACCGAACCCTCATGCTCTGTCCTCGCTCGGCTCGGGCTGCCAGGCCGCATAGGCATCGCTCACCGCGGGATCGTCGTGGTCGTTGACGTCCTTGGCGTCGGCCAGCGTCTCCTCGCTGATTCGGGTGGTCTCCCAGGGGGTCTCGGCCAGCGAGTCGGCCAGCGCCTGTACCACCTCGGGGTCCAGATGGGTACCGGCGCGCTCCCAGCACTCAGCCAGGGCCTGCCGGCCACTGGACTCCGAACGATACGAACGGTTCGTCGTCAAGGAGTCGAACGCGTCCGCCACCGCGATGACCCGCGCGAAGAGGTGGATGTCCGAGCCGGCCAGGCCCGCGGGGTAGCCGAGCCCGTCGAACCGCTCATGATGGTGCAGGATCCCCGGCAGGGCGGGGACGAGGAAGTCGATGTCGGAGAGCATCTGGACTCCCGCCTCGGGGTGCTCCTGGACAGCAGCCAGATACCTCACGTCATGGGCGGTGGTCCCCTTCGGCACCTGGGGCGAGGTCGACACCAGACCGAGATCGTGCAAGAGCGCGGCGAAGTGCAGCGCCGCAGCGTCCTCGCCGGTGATCCCGAGCCGGGTGCCCATCCGGGCGCTGAGATCGGCCACCCGGGCGCTGTGGCCCGAGGAGTAGGGAGTGGCCACCTCCAAGGCCCCCATGAGGGTGCCCACGATCCGAGCGTGACCATGACGCTGCGCGGCGTTGCGGCTGATGGCCCACTGGGTCAGCAGCAAGGGCACGACGATGAGCACCGCGCTGAACGCACCGAGGCCACCGGGGCCCCACAGCACGACCAGCAGAAACGCCACGACGACATGGACAAGATAGCTGGCGCCGATGTCGCGCAGAACGTCCACCGCCGCCGAGACGGCGTTGCCACCGAAGTGCAGGCGCATCATGACTCCGACGAGCAAGGCGTTGACAGCGATCGAGACCAGGTAACCGGCCAGCATGGGCAGCGCCACCTCAGCGAAGATGTTCAGAGGCGTGATGCCATCCGGGACCGGCGCCAGACCCCCGGCGCCCAGGTAGACGGCGGCGCCGGCCCCGGAGACGCAGGCCGTCATGGCCGGGTTGAACAGTCGAACGTCCAGGCTGCCGCGGCGGAAGTCGAGCAGGAAACTCAGGTATCCGACGAGGACGGCGCCCCCCGGGCCCGCCAGCACCGTCGCGGCCGTCAGGACCACGGTGGTGAACGAGACCTCCAAGTGGGCCCCGAAGTCACTTTCGCGCAGGTTGGTGCCCAGCGCGCCGAGCGCCGACAGGACCACCACCGCCTGCCAGTCCACCTGCTTCTGGACGCCGAACCCCCACCAGCCCAGCGCGAGCGCGAGCGCGGATACTGCGCCGATGAACAGGAACAGTCGCCAGGCAGCAGGGGACGAGCTCATCTAGAGCTCGTCCCCGGCTGCGCAGGCGCGAAGTGCGCCGAGCTGTCGGCTACCTCTTAAAACTGAAGATGTTGGCCCAGCGCTTGATGAGCTCCGCCATGATGTTCCTCTCTGGCTATCCGGTCGGTCGACACGATGTCCTCCGTGTGAGGAAATCATCCGGATGCCCTCCCAGGATCACATCAGAAAGGTAAAGCAACGGCGCGATGTAAGCGTTTTCACTCAAATGCGCGGCGTATTTTTACTCTGCGTATGCGCCTTGCTGGGACACGATACGCTGAGCGCAGATGTCTACTCTAGATCATCGGGGTTGTGGACGTGAGCATCGTGTGTGCCGCGTCGCTGCCCACCACAGCCATGGCGCGGCACACCCGGTGCCCGCGTCGACTGTCTCGATCGCACCACCAGAGGAGCCACCATGAGCAAGCGAGCCCGCAAGCGTCGCGACCGGAAGAAGAAGGCCGCCAACCACGGCAAGAAGCCCAACACCTGAGCCCCGAGGGGTCGCCGGCCGCATCAGCGCATCCGGTCACAGCCCGCACGGGCTGTGACCGGATCTAGGAGTCTGCGTCGCGGTTCTCCGTGGTGATGCGCGCGACCACCTGCATGCGCAGGGCGCTCGGTGCTTCCTCGCGCTGGCACGCGCGGCGCACGAGGGACTTGAGCAGCAGATCGCGCTCGTACTCGCGTAGACACGACCCGCACTGGTCCAGATGGGCCTTGATGAGCTCCCGGTCTTCCGGGCCCGCCTCGTTGTCGACGTACTCGAAGAGCCGCAACACGACGGCCGCGCAGTCCGCTGCCCCTGCGGAGGCGGGCACGTGGTGGTACTCGGGGCTGGTCATGAGCGCACCGCCTCCTCGGCGACGAAGCCGCGGTCGACGGCGTAGTCCGTCAGCAGCTCGCGCAGCTGCCGTCTGCCGCGGTGCAACCGGGACATGACGGTCCCGATGGGGGTGTCCATGATCTCGGCAATCTCCTTGTAGGCGAATCCCTCGACGTCGGCCAGGTAGACGGCCAGACGGAAGTCCTCCCCGATCGAGGCCAAAGCACGCGTCACGTCCGAGTCCGGCAGATGGTCCAGTGCCTCGGCCTCCGCGGAGCGCAGCCCGCGAGACGTGTGCTGCTCTGCCCGGGCCAGCTGGTAGTCCTCGACGTCGGAGGAGTCGGACTCCTTGGGCTGGCGTTGCTTCTTGCGGTAGGTGTTGATGTACGTGTTTGTGAGAATCCGGTACATCCATGCCTTGAGATTGGTGCCCGGCCGGTACTGGTGAAAAGCAGCGAATGCCTTGGCGTAGGTTTCCTGCACCAGGTCCTCGGCGTCCGTCGGGTTGCGGGTGGTTCGAAGCGCGGCACTGTACATCTGGTCCAGCAGCGGCATTGCTTCCCGTTCGAAGCGAGCCGCCCGCTCGGCCTCGGTCTCCTGGGTCACGTCGACGGACGCATCCCGGTCGGCCTGGGTCCCGGCGTCGAGGTCCGCGCGCTCGCTCATCAGACCCCAACCTACCCCGTGGCCGACACCATCGGAGGCTGGGGAGGCAAGGACGTCTGCTGTCGCCAGCACAGCATCCTCCTCTGCTCGTCGGGTCCATGACCGGCTCTCCACGACTCAACGCCGATGGCTGGCGTCCGCATTCCCCCACCCGTGTCACCATGCCTGGGTGAGCGCTCCGACATCGGCCGTGAACATGCGGCCGCTCAAACAGTCCTCGAAGCTGCAGAACGTCCTGTACGAGATTCGCGGCCCGGTGGCCGCCCGTGCCGCCGCTCTGGAGGCCTCGGGGCACCGCATCCTGAAGCTGAACATCGGCAACCCGGCAACCTTCGGCTTCGACGCCCCCGACCCGATCCTGCAGGACATGATCGCGGCGTTGCCGCACGCCCAGGGGTACTCCGAGTCCCGGGGCATCCTGTCCGCCCGGCGGGCGATCGTGGCCCGGTACCAGGACGTACCGGGCTTCCCCGCCTTCGACGTCGACTCGGTCTACCTGGGCAACGGCGTCTCCGAGCTGATCATGATCATCACCTCGGCCCTGCTCGACAACGGCGACGAGGTGCTCATCCCGGCCCCGGACTACCCGCTGTGGACCGCTGCGACGAGCCTGGCCGGCGGCACCCCGGTGCACTACCTCGGCGACGAGAACGACGGATGGAACCCGGACCTGGAGGACATCCGGGCCAAGATCACCCCCCGCACCAAGGCCATCGTGGTCATCAACCCGAACAACCCCACCGGCGCGGTCTACCCCCGGGTGGTGCTGGAGGAGATCGCCGACATCGCCCGCGAGCACTCGCTCCTGGTGCTCTCGGACGAGATCTACGACCGCGTGCTCTACGACGACGCCGAGCACCACTCGATGGCCGAGGTCGCCCCGGACCTTCTCGTCCTGACGCTCAACGGCCTGTCCAAGACCTACCGGGTCGCCGGGTACCGCGCCGGCTGGCTGGTGCTCACCGGTCCCACCGCCCACGCCGCCGGTTTCCTGGAGGGGATCGAGCTGCTCGCCTCCACCCGGCTGTGCCCCAACGTGCCGGCCCAGCACGCCATCCAGGCGGCAGTCTCCGGTCACCAGAGCATCCGCGAGCTGACCGCTCCCGGCGGGCGCCTGTCCCAGCAGCGCGACGTCGCGGTGGCGGCTCTCCAGCGGATGGAGGGGGTCAGCTGCGTGAGCCCGCGTGGGGCTCTGTACGTCTTCCCCCGGTTGGACCCTGAGGTGCACCACGTCCGCGACGACGTCCAGCTGTGTCTGGACCTGCTGGAGCAGGAGCACCTTCTGGTGGTGCACGGCAGCGGGTTCAACTGGCCCACTACCGACCACCTGCGCATCGTGACGCTGCCGTGGGCGGGCGAGCTCGACGAGGGGCTCGAGCGGCTCGGCAACTTCCTCAGCAGCTACCGACAGTGAGCGGGGGCCGTTGATGTGCGGGCGGTACGCCGCGAGCGCCCACCCCCACGAGCTCATCGAGATCTTCGAGGTGGACCAGGACGCCAGTGGCGACCCCACGCGGTCCCTGCTCAAAACACCACAGGAACCGCCCGCGGGCCGACCGGACTACAACGTCGCGCCCTCGAAGGCCGCTCCGGTCGTCGTCCAGCGGCCGGCACGCGCGGACCGCGGTGAGTCGCGACAGCTGCGGCTGCTGAGCTGGGGACTCGTCCCGCCGTGGAGCACCGACACCACTGGCAGTGTGCGCATGATCAACGCCCGCGCCGAGACCCTGCTCAGCAAACCTGCCTTCGCCAAGGCAGCCCGTTCGCGCCGCTGCCTGGTCCCGGCCACCGGATGGTACGAGTGGCAGGCCTCGCCGGTGGCGACGGGACGCAACGGCAAGCCACGAAAGCAGCCCTTCTTCCTGACCCGCTCCGACGACACCCCGTTGGCCCTGGCAGGCGTCTACGAGTTCTGGAAGGTCCCGAGCGACGAGGCACCGTCGCATCTGCACGGTACGTCGACCGAGCGCAGCCCCGCGCCGGCGTGGTTGGTCACCTTCGCGATCGTCACCACCGCGGCGGAGGCCGGGTTGGACCGCATCCACAGCCGCCAGCCCGTCGTGCTCGATGAGGACCGTTGGCGTGACTGGCTGGACCCCGGACTCGAGGACGCCGACCACATCGACGGTCTGCTCGGTGCCCCCGCGCCCGGCCGGTTCACCGCCTGGCCGGTCAGCACCGCCGTCAACGCCGTGTCCAACAACAGCTCCGCGTTGATCGAACCCCTTCCGTCGTCCGACCTGGTCGGGGTCCTCGACCCGCAGAGCGGGGAGGTCATCGGCTCACCGTGAGCGATGCGATCGTCCGCGACGTACCGACCAGCCAGGGCCTCGCTCGGCTGCACTGCTTCTCCCCCGGCCCGGCCGGCGCGACAGCGGCAAGCAGTCCGGGGTCGAGGCCTCGCGGCACGGTGCTGCTGGGCCACGGTGCCGGCGGCGGGGTCGACGCGGCGGACCTCGCTGCCTTGACCGCCCTCACGCAGCACGGCTGGGCCGTGGCCCTGCTGGAGCAGCCGTGGCGGGTCGCGGGTCGCCGGATCGCCGTGGCGCCGTCTCGCCTGGACGAGGCCACCGAGCAGATGCTCGGGCTGGTGGGTCGTCTGAGGTGTGCCCCGCGTCCGTGGGTGCTGGGTGGGCGGAGCGCGGGAGCCCGGGTCGCGTGTCGTCTCCGGGGCCACGCCGAGGCACTGTGCCTGATCGCGTTCCCGCTGGCCCCGCCCCCGCGCGGCGGGCGCTCACCCGCACCGCGCACCGACGAGCTCCTCGCCCCCCTCCGGGAGGGCATCCCCACCTTGGTGATGCAGGGCGAGCGCGACCGCTTCGGCGGGCCCACCGCCCTCACCCGTGCCGTCGGCGCGGCCCTCGAGCATCAACGGTCCCGTCCCTGTCCCGACCAGCTCGGCCTGCGGGTACGCGGATACCCCGGCGACCACGGCCCCAGCCGCGACCTGCCTGCCCTCGTGAACGAGGTCGGCGCCTTCCTCGACGCACTACCGTAGTGGCGTCCGCACTTCCCCGTCCGAAAGGTGCCATGGCCACCGCTGGCGCTGACGAACCCGAGCAGCGTGGGCGCGACCACCGCGCTCACCCGTCCACAACACCCTGGGCTGCCCCGCACGCGCGGGGCCCGGCCGGAGGGACGGTCCGGGTGCCGGGCAGCAAGTCCATGACCAACCGGCACCTGGTGCTGGCGGCCCTGGCCCAGGGCGAGAGCATCCTGCGTCGGCCGCTGGTCTCTCGCGACAGTACGCTCATGCGCGCGGCACTGAGCCAGCTGGGCGCCCGGTTCACCGCGGAGGCCGGCGATGCCGAGTGGCACGTCCAGCCCCCGGAACCCATGGCGCCTGCGAGCCGGATCGACGCCGGGCTGGCCGGCACGGTGATGCGGTTCCTGCCCCCCGTCGCGGCAATGGCCCGGGGAGCGACGACCTTCGACGGGGACGCAGAAGCACGCAGCCGCCCCATCCGTCCGTTGCTCGACGCGCTCGCTGAGCTCGGGGTGCATGTGGGCTCCCCCGCGGAGGGACAGCCCACCCATCTACCGTTCACGGTATACGGCAGCGGGACCGTACGAGGGGGCGAGGTCGACATCGACGCCTCTGCGAGCTCCCAGTTCGTCTCCGCTCTGCTGCTGGCCGGCGCCCGGTTCGAGCGGGGGGTCACCCTGCGTCACGTGGGCTCATCGCTGCCGAGCAGGCCCCATATCGAGATGACCCTGCAGGCTTTGGCGAGGTCCGGAGTGGAGGCGGGCGAGACCGCCCCCGGCGTCTGGCGAGTGGAGCCGGGCCCGGTGCGGGCGATCGAGATCGACATCGAGCCGGACCTGTCCTCGGCGGCTCCCTTCCTGGCTTTGGCCGCGCTCACCTCGGGCCGCATCACGGTCGCCGGATGGCCGCGGTCCACCACCCAGGCCGGTGACGCCATGCGATCCATCCTGACCGCCATGGGCGCCCGCTCCCGGCTGACCAGCGATGGGCTCGAGCTCACCGGGCCCCCGCCCGGAGAGCTGCAGGGGGTCGACATCGACCTGCACGACGTCGGCGAGCTGACTCCGGTCGTCGCTGCGCTCGCGGCACAGGCCTCGACCGCTTCGCGGCTGCACGGCGTGGGCCACCTCCGCGGGCACGAGACCGACCGGCTCGAAGCGCTGCGGGCTGAGCTGTCCCGGATGGGCGGACAGGTGCAGGCCACCAGAGACGCCTTGCTGATTGAGCCCGCCCCCCTGCACGGCGCGGTACTGCGGACCTACCACGACCACCGGATGGCCA
Organism: Ornithinimicrobium sp.; assembly: GCF_035267225.1. Classification (GTDB taxonomy): domain Bacteria; phylum Actinomycetota; class Actinomycetes; order Actinomycetales; family Dermatophilaceae; genus Ornithinicoccus. The sequence continues at coordinate 23,154 of NZ_DATFMA010000122.1, read as the reverse complement.
TGGCCGCCGCGGTGCTGGGCGCCGGGGTGCCGGGAGTGCTGGTGGAAGACGTGGCGACCACGGGCAAGACGTTCCCCGACTTCCCGGCCGTCTGGTCCCGGCTGCTGGGCGCAGGGGCGGCCTCGCCGTGACCGGTCGGTACGAGCACTACGAGGACCAGGTCCGAGAGCGGCCGGGTCGGCGCAGCTCACGACCCCGCACCAAGGACCGGCCCGCACACGCCGACGCCGAGGTCGGGATGGTCACGGCCGTCGACCGAGGGCGTTACACCGTGGACATCCACGGCCGGCCTGTGGTGGCCATGCGCGCGCGAGAGGTGGGTCGGCGGCGCATCGTGGTGGGCGACCAGGTGGCAATGGTGGGGGACACCAGCGGCGGCTCCGACTCCCTGGCCCGCATCGTGCGGGTGCAGGAGCGCCGGACCGTCCTGCGCCGCAGTGCCGACGACACGGACCGGGTGGAGCGGGTCATCGTGGCCGGGGCCAGCCAGCTGGCCATCGTGACGGCCCTGGCCGATCCGGAGCCACGACCCCGCATGGTCGACCGGTGCCTGGTGGCCGCGTACGACGCAGGCCTGCAGCCACTCCTGGTCCTGACCAAGGCGGACCTGGCAGACCCCGGCCGGCTGACGGAGCAGTACGCCGACCTCTCGGTACCTTCGGTGGCGCTGGCCGCAGGATCTCATCCCGGTGACCCCGGTGACTCCGGTGACTCCGGCGACCCGGTTGGCCTGGCCGCGCTACGCGACCGCCTGCGGGGGGAGGTCACCGTGTTGGTGGGGCATTCCGGCGTCGGCAAGTCGACCCTGGTGAACGCGCTGGTTCCCTCCGCAGAGCGGGCCACGGGCGTCGTGAACGACGTCACCGGCCGTGGGCGGCACACCTCGACCAGCGCCGTGGCGTTGCCGCTGGGCCACGGCGGTTGGGTGGTGGACACGCCGGGTGTGCGCTCGTTCGGACTGGGTCACATCGACCCCACAACCTTCGTTCATCACTTCGCCGACCTGGCTCCCGGGGCGGCAGGTTGCCCCCGTGGTTGCAGCCACGACGAACCCGACTGCGCCTTGGACGGCTTCGTCGAGTCCGGACAGGCCGGAGCGCATGGCCGCGCCCGGCTCGACTCGCTACGACGCCTGCTGCGCAGCCGGACCGGCGACTGACCCCGGGACCGTCCTGCGGCGGAGCCCCTGTCGCCAGCGGCTACCGTGTGCGCGTGGACAACTTCGCGGACGATCTGCGCCTGGCCCATGTGTTGGGGGACACCGTGGAGCGCTACACCATGCAGATGTTCCACTCCGCCGAGCTCGAGGTCGCGGCCAAATCCGACGGGTCCCTGGTGACCCAGGCCGACGAGCACGTCGAGCAGGCGATGCGGTCTCAGCTGGCCCGGTCCAGGCCCCGGGACGTGGTCCAGGGTGAAGAGCTGCCCACCACCGGCCACGGTGACCGACGGTGGATCATCGACCCGATCGACGGCACCACCAACTACATCCGTGGCGTCCCGATCTGGGCCTCGTTGATCGCCCTGGTGGTACAGGACGAGCCGGTCCTGGGACTGGTGGCGGCCCCGGCACTGCAACGCCGCTGGTGGGCCGCCGCCGGGTCGGGCGCGTGGACCGGCCGGAGCCTGAGCCAGGCTCGACAGATCTGGGTCTCGGACACCTCACGGGTCGAGCACGCCTCCCTCTCTCACGCCGCACTGGACAAGTGGTGGCGCCACCGGCAACGCTCCGGATTCCTGGATCTGGCCCGCGCGTGCTGGCGCACCAGGGGGTACGGGGACTTCTGGACGCACTGCCTGGTCGCCGAAGGCGCCGTGGACATCGGCGTGGACCCCTCACTGGCCCTACACGACATGGCGGCCCTGGCGCCGATCGTCACCGAGGCCGGGGGCAGGTTCAGCGACCTCGACGGGGTGGACGGCCCGTTCGGCGTGGGCGCGGTCTCGAGCAACGGGCTGCTGCACGAGCCCGCGCTGGACGCGTTGCTCGGGCAGGGCTAGGAGGTCGGCACCACCCGGACCGGACCCAGCCGTTCCAGCGCGGTGAGATGACGTTCGGCGTCGCCGACGACGACCGTCGTCCATCCCGGCCCACCGGCCACCTCGTCCCAGGCCGCGGCTGCGGCCTGCCGAGTCAGGGTCCGAGAGGTCTCGACCGTGCCGGTGACGAACTCGGGGCCCAGGTCGTCCAGAGCCAGGCGGACCAGCTCGTTGGCCACGGAGTCGGCTGTGCTGTAGCGGCCCGGGGCGGTCTTGGCCACGAAGTCGGCGGCGTGGCGCACCTCCTGCTCGCTCAGTCCCTCACCGCTCACGTCGAGCACCTCGCGCAACGCGGCCAAGGCCTCGGCTGTGGCCTCGGCCCGCACCGACCCCGACACGTGACACACACCGCCGTCTCGCCGGGGACGGAACCCGGCTCGCATGCCGTAGGTGTAGCCACGCTCCTCGCGCAGCACGGCGTCGATCCGGGACTGCGGCGAACCTCCCAACAAGAAGGCCAGGACCTGGTAGGCGCCCCACCCGTGGGGGGTTCGGCGGGTCGGGCCGGGGCGCCCCAGGTACAAGAAGCTCTGCGCCGAGCCGGGGCGGTCCACCAGGACGGTCGCGGCGGCGTCCTCACCTCGTGCGCCCGACACCGGAACCTCCGAGCGCTCCGATGCCGCAGCAACGGAGCTGGGCCGGGCGGTCCATCCGGCGAGCCCCTCCCCCACGACGCCGACGGGGTCGCTGTCCAGACCCGCCAGGTCCCCGGCCAGCACCAGTACCGCATTCCGCGGCTGCATCACGGAGGCGTAGTAGCCGCGCACGTCCTGCGACCCGATCCTCGCGACGCTCTCCGGCTCGCCACCGGCGAGACGGCTGGCGCGGTCTTCGGGATGGAAGTAGGCACGGGCGAACTCCATCCCCCCGCGCGCTGCCGCATCCGCCCGCGCGTGGTCGATCTCACTGAGCCGAGCCCGCTGCAGCCGAGCCACGACCGCGTCGGGATAGCTCGCCTCGGTGAGGCAGTGCGCCAGGAGCCCGACCGCGGCGCGGAAGTGCGCGGCTGTCACTTCCATCTCGATGACGAGGCCCTGCTCGCCGATCCCAGCGCCAAGAGCGATCCCGTGACTCTCGATGACCTCCGCGAGCTCCTGAGCGCTGTACCGGGAGGTGCCCTCGTCCAAGCCTCGGGTGACCATCCACGCCACGCCCTCCAGCTCACGCGGCTCGGCCGCCAGCGGCGCCGGCAGGCCGACACGGAGCGACAGGACGTGCTGACCGGGCAGGTCGAGGGTGACCAGGTCGGCGCCGCCGTCGAGAGGATGCCGACCATGAGCGGGCAGGCTCCACGGCCGAGCCGGCAAGACCTCCGGTCGCGGTGGGAGCGGGCCCGGCTCCCTCGCCGTCGGCTGGAGGCTGCTCGAGCTCACGCGGCGGCCCCCGCACGCCGATAGGCCAGCACCGCACGCGACTCCGGTCGCAGGTGGCGGCCGGCTACCTCAGCGATCCGAGCAGGGTCGAGCGAGCGGACGCGGGCCAGGTGGGTGTTGAGGTAGTCGGGGTCCTGGTGCGTGAGCATCGCCCGCCCGATGATGTCGGCACGTTCCTCCGCCGAGGCCAGCGCCTCCAGCCATGAGCGTTCGGCCCCCGCCTGGGCGGCGGCGAGCAGGTCCTCGCGCGGAGGCGTCTCGGCCAGCCGCGCGAGCTCGGCGCACAGGGCGTCCTCGACCTCCTCCAGACTGGAGGATGCTTCGACGTCCAGCACCACGTAGGCCAGAGAAGTGCCGCTGACCAGGCCCAGAGCCGCGGCGCCGCAGTCGATGACGACCTCCCGCTCCCGCACCAGGGAGCGGTGCACGGCGGAGGAGGACATGCCGGCCAACAGGTCCAGGGCCATGGCGCAAGCCAGGTAGTCCGGCGAGGTGATCTCGGGCAGCCGGAAGCACACGTAGAGGCGGTCCGTGGGCACCGCCCCGGTCATGGGCCGCCGGCTGGGCTTCGACAACGGCGGCAGCGGCGACGTCCCCGGCGGCCGCTCACGATGGTCGGTCGGTGCCGACCCCGTCGCGAAGTAGCGCTGCGCCCAGTCCACCCCCTCGGAGGGGGTGAGGTCGCCGACCATGGTCAGCACCGTGTGGGAGGGGTCGTAGTGGCGCTCATAGAAGGCTCGGACCGTCTCCAGCGAAGCGGCCTGCAGGTCCTGCATGGAGCCGATGGGGGTGTGCCGATAGGGATGGCCTTCGGGGAAGACCGCCTCGCACATGGCCGCCAGGGCGTCGCCGTAGGGCTGGTTGTCGTAGCGCTGCCGCTTCTCCTCCACGACCACGTCTCGCTGGTTGTCCACGTTGGCTTGCGTCACGGCAGGCAGAAGCCGGGCATGACGGTCGGCCTCGAGCCAGAGCGCGAGCTCGGCGGCGCCGCGTGGCACCGTGTCGAAGTAACACGTCCGGTCGAACGAGGTCGTGGCGTTGCACCGGCCTCCGTGGCTCATCATCAGCGCGAAGTGCTCACCGTCGGCGACCTGCTGCGACCCCTCGAACATGAGGTGTTCGAAGAGGTGCGCCAGCCCGGTCTGCCCAGGTTCCTCGTGCCGCGAACCCACACTCACCCCGATGTTGATGCTCACCTCGGGGACCAGGTGGTCCTCACTGACGAGGACCGTCAAGCCGTTGTCCAGCGTGTGCCGCACCACGGGATAGGGGTCGGTCATGTCCTATCCCTGGTCGGCGGGCTCGTCGACCGTCTCGTCCGCTACAGGTCGCCTGGCCGCTCCCATGGGCCGCATGATGCGGCCCATGGCCTCGGGAAGCCGCCGGTCGTCCTGCTCCATCGCGAGGCGACCGAAGACCTGCTGCTCGGTGATGGTGCGCTGAGCACGGTCACGGCCGACGAAGGTCACCGCCCAGTGCAGCAGGGTCGTCACCTGGGACTTGAAGCCGATGATGTAGAAGAGGTGCACCACCAGCCACATCGTCCAGGCAGTGAAGCCGGTGACCCGTACCGACCCGACCTCGGCGATGGCCCGGAACCGCGCGATGGTGGCCATGTTGCCCTTGTCGAAGTAGGTGAAGGGTCGGCTCTCGGGCTTTCCCTCCACCGCCCGGGCGATCTGAGCGGCCGCGTGTCGGGCCGACTGGATGGCGCCCTGCGCCACTCCGGGCACCTCGTCGTGCGCCACCATGTCACCGACCGCGAAGACCTCGGGATGCCCGGCCAGCGTGAGGTCGTCGTTGACCGGCAACCTGCCGCCCCGGTCGACCTCCAGCCCGACCTGCTCGGCGAGCAGCGCGGCCAGCGGGCTGGCAGTGACCCCGGCCGCCCAGACCTTGGTGACGGCCTCGATCCGGTGGTTCTCGCCGTCGGGGCCCCGGTAGTCGAGGCCCAGCTCGTCGACCTCGTTGACCATCGCCCCGAGGCGTACCTCGACTCCCATCTCCTCCAGCTCGGCCTGGGCCTTGGCCTGCAGTGAGGGGTGGAACGAGCTCAGGACGCAGTCGCCGCCGTCCATCAGGACGATCCTCGCGTCCTGCGGAGCGATGTGACGGAACTCGCGCTCCAGGGTGCGTTTCGACAGCTCCACGAGCTGCCCGGCCATCTCCACGCCTGTGGGGCCGGCGCCGACCACGACGAAGGTCATCAGGCGAGCGGCGTCCTCGTCCTCGCCCCGAGCGGCGGAGATCTCCGCCAGCTCGAAGGCGCCGTAGATCCGGCCGCGCAGCTCCAGCGCGTCGTCGATGTTCTTCATGCCGGGGGCGTCATGCGCGAAGTGGTCGTTGCCGAAGAACGACGTCACCGACCCCGCGGCCACGATCAGGTAGTCGTAGTCGTAGTCGTACTGCAGACCCAGGATCGACACGGACACGGTGCGGGACCCGACGTCGATGCTCCTGACCGTGCCCAGCACCACCTCGGTGTTCTGGTGCGCAGCCAGGATCTCGCGGGTCGCCGGAGCGACCTCGCCCGGGGACAGGATCCCCGTGGCGACCTGGTACAGCAGCGGTTGGAAGAGATGGTGGCTGGTCTTCGCGATCACGGTGACCTCGACCGGCTCGTCGGCCAGGGCCTGGGCCGCGAACAGACCCCCGAAGCCTGATCCGATGATGATGACGCGCGGTCTCCTGGTGGGCTGATCGCTCATGCGCGACACCTTACGGACCCCGACCGCAGCCCGCTCACCCTGGTCCGGACCGGTGTGCCCGCTCCGGCTCGTGTGACACTGGAGGCGGGGAAGAGTGGTCAGCTCCTCCGGGTCGGTACGCCCGGAGGGCATCGAGGGGGTCTGCAGTGATTCTGAGGGGGGCCGGTGTCCCGGGCGCCGCGAGACGACGGGTGCTTGTCGTCGCTCTGCTTCTCGCGACGCTGTCGCTGGGTGGGTGGCCGGCGACGGACGCCGCGGATGCGCACCGGGCGGCTGCCCAGAGCGCCATGGTCACCACCGCCTCGCCGACCCTGCACGCCAAGGGTGGGGGAGGTGCAGCCGCGACGACCCGTAGCTGGACGCCTCCCGTTCGCCCCGTCAACACTCTCGCCTGCACGGTCGAGGAGGAATGCGACTGCGGGCCGCCGCGAGCTCCCGTGGTGGAGCGCGAGGCCGGGGGCAACCGGTACGGGACCGCCGCCGAGCTGGTGCCCCGTTTCCGCAACACGGTGAGCACCGTCTACATCGTGAACGGCAACGCCTTCCCTGACGCGGCCTCAGCGGCCGCGGCCGCAGGTGCCGGAGTGGTCCCCGACCGCTGGCGCGGTCGCGCGTGGGCACCGGCCCCGCTGTTGCTGACGGGGCGCGACAGCCTGCCTGCCCCCACCCGAGCAGCCCTGGAGAGCCTGTCTCTGGAACGCATCGTCATCGTGGGAGGCACCGGCGTCGTCAGCGAGGCCGTGCGCGATGAGCTGGGCCGGTATGCGGACCCGGTCCTGCGAGTCGGTGGGCGAAGCCGGTATGCCGTCTCGGCCCTGCTGGCCGAGCGTTTTCCCGCGGACACCGACACCGTCTATGTCGCCAGTGGCGAGGACGGTTCGCTCGCCGACGCACTGACCGGCGGAGCCTTGGCAGCCCAGGAGGGAGCGCCGGTACTGCTCACCCGCCCCGACCGGGTCGATCCCGCCACCAGGGAGGCACTCGACGTCCTGAACCCGGCGCGCACGGTGGTGCTCGGGGGCCCGAACGCGGTCTCCTCGGAGGTGTACGACCGCATCGGAGCTGATGCACGCCTCGACGGGGACAACCGCTACGGCACCGCGGTCGCGGTCGCGCGCCGGTTCGGCGCAGAGCAGCCCGGTGCCTTCCTCGCTTCCGGCCGTGCCTACGCGGATGCCCTGACCGGTGCCGCCCTGGCCGGATCGCTGCGGCAGCCCCTGCTGCTGTCGGGCTCCGAGCGCATCCCTGATGAGGTCATGGGTGAGCTCGACCGGCTTTCCCCGGCGCGCTTCACCCTGTTGGGAGGGACGGGTCCGTTGAGCCTCGCCGTGGAGGACCAGGCCAACCGACATTACCCGACCTGGATTCGGTAGCGGGGTCGCCTGCGCCCGTGGTCACCGTGCGCTGCGCGAGGTGTCAGGCGCCACTCCGGTCCGCTCCCGGTGCGTGCACCCGGGCCAGCAGCAGGGTCGCCGCTTGCCCTCCAGCAGCTCCTCGCGGGTGCGCACGACTCGTCGCTGCCGTGTGGCCTCCTGCTTGGCCGAGGTGACCCAACAGATGAACTCGTTCCGCGCCAGGGGGGTGATGTCGTTCCAGGCCTCCAGGGTGTCCTCGTCGCCGGCCAGAGCCGCGCACAGGTCACTCGGCAGGTCGTGAACGGGGCCCGTGGCCACCCTGGGCTGCGCCATCCGGCGAGACTACCCGAGGGCAGTGCACCCAGGATCGCGAGCGCACGATGGAAAGTGGTTGCCGCGCGAAGAAGCCCCGGTCCTGTTCAGGACCGGGGCTTGCTCGTGCTTCTGGTGGTAGCGGGGGCGGGATTTGAACCCGCGACCTCCGGGTTATGAGCCCGGCGAGCTACCGAACTGCTCCACCCCGCGTTGGTGCCTTGAGTCTAGGCCAGGGCCGACGGCGCACCAAATCTCGCCGTCGGCCCTCCAGCCGCCAACCCGTGATGGCGGTCAGGGCTCCTGGGTGCCCTGTGCGTTGTCCCCGTCCACTGAGGCCGAGCCACCCTCCGGAGCAGCGTTGACCGCACGCTGGATGGCCTCGTCCAGGCGCTTCTGCGCCTCCGCGTAGGCCGCCAGGTCGTTGTTGCTCAGCGCCTCCTGGCCGTCGGCATAGGCCTCCTCGATATCAGCCAGGGCCGCGTCCAGGTCGCCCTGGTTGCCACCGCCGCCGCCGCTCTGCTGCGTCGGCGAGGCGGTCTGGTTGTCGGAGTCGCCACCACCGCCGGAGTCGCCACCACCGCCGGAGTCGCCACCGCCGCCGGAGTCGCCGCCGGGGTCGATCGGCTCTTCGGACCCGCTGCCCTCGTCGGCAGCGGTGGCCCCGGAGTCACCACCGAAAAGCTCGTCCAGCGCGCCGTCGAGGGTGTCGGACCAGGCGAGGTCGTCGCCGAACGCCACCACGACCAGACGCTGCAACGGGTAGGAGGAACCGCCGGACGCCTGGACGTAGACCGGCTCGACGTAGAGCAGGCCGCCGCCGACCGGCAGGGTCAGCAGGTTGCCGATCTCCACGTCTGACCCTTGCTGCCGGTTCAGGTTCAGGAACTGCGACAGCGTCTGGGTGAACGCCTCCGAGGTCTCGTTCGAGCTGGAGATCTCGTTCTGGAACTGCCCTGGGCCGTTGACCGTGCTGTCCCGGGGAAGCTCGAGCACCCGCACCTGGCCGTACCCCTTGCGTCGCTCACCGTTCTTGCCGCCGGCATCCGCGTCGACGGCCATGTAGCCGACGAGGTTCTGGCGGTCCGAGCCCTCCGGGATGAAGTTGGTGGTCAGCGAGAACGTGGCCTCGTCCTGCCCGGGCATCGCGATGCTGAGGTAGTAGGGGGGCTGGTCGACCTCCTGGTCCTCGATGCTCGGGTCCTCGGAGATCCGCCAGAAGTCCTGCCCACCGAAGAAGGCACCACCGTCCTGCACGTGGTACTGGGTCATGACGTCGCGCTGAACCTTGAACAGGTCCTCCGGGTAGCGCAGGTGCGACATCAGCTCGCCGTCGATGTCGTCCATGGGCGAGACCGTGTTGTCGAAGGCCTGGGACCAGGCCTTGAGCAGGGGGTCGTCCTCCTCCCACGCGTAGAGCTCTACGTCTCCGTTGTAAGCGTCCACGGTGGCCTTGACCGAGTTGCGGATGTAGTTGACCTGACCCCCGCCGATCGCCTGCACGTTGCCCGCCTGGGTCACCAGGGAGTCGGCCGTGGCAGTCTCCAGGCCCTTGAGCTCGGAGTACGGGTAGCGGTCCGAGGTGGTGTATCCGTCGACGATCCACTTGATGCGTCCGTCGACGACGGCGGGGTAGGGGTTGCCGTCCAGGCGCAGCCAGGGGGCCACGCGCTCCACCCGCTCGCGCGGCTGGCGGTCGTGCATGATCCGAGACTCGGAGTTGACGTTCTCGGAGAGCAGGATCTCGGCCTGGCGGTACTTGATGGCGTAGGCGAGCTGCTTGGCGACATTGCCGACCGGCACGCCACCGTTGCCCTCGTAGGTGTTCCGGACCTCGCCGGACTCGCTGTCGCTGTCCGGGCGGTCCAGCTCCTGCGGCGTGGTGCCTTCGGGAGCGCCCACGATGGAGTAGTCCGGTGAGTACTCCCCGTAGTAGATCCGCGGCTGGTACTCGCCGAGGTCGCCGACCGGTGGGATGTTGCGCTCGTAGAAGATCGGCTCACCGGTCTCGGTGCGCTGGTTGCCGAAGGCAGCGACCGCGCCGAAGCCGTGGGTGTAGACGGTGTGGTCGTTGACCCAGTTGCGCTGAGCGTCGTCGACCCCCTCCAGACGCATCTCGCGCAGCGCGATGACCGTGTCCACGGTTTCGCCGTCCACCTCGTAGCGGTCGACGTCCAGCGCTTCGGGGAACTGGTAGTAGCTGCGCACGCCCTGCAGCTGCCGGAACGTCGGGGAGACGACGGTCGGGTCCACGATGCGGATGCCGGGGATCGTGTCGGCGTCGCTGCGCAGCTGCCCCTGGGTCGCCTCGGTCTCCGCGTTGTAGGCAGTGAACTCGGCGTCCTCCAGGCCGTAGGCCTCCAGGGTGGCGTCGATGTTCTTCTGGATGAACGGCTCCTCGAGCTGAGCCTCCGAGGGCCTCACCCGCAGCGACTGGATCAGCGCCGGGTAGGCGCCACCGACCAGCAGGGCCACGACGACCAGGCCCACGAGGCCGATGATCGGGATCCGCCACGTGCGGGTCCAGATGGTGCTGATGAACAGCGCCGCACACAGCACCGCCGCGATCGCGAGCACGCCTCGGGTCGGCAGCACCGCGTTCACGTCGGTGTAGGTCAGGCCGGTGATGCGCTGGTGCTCCGCCGTGGTGAGCTGGTAGCGCTCCAGCCAGTAGGCGACGCCCCGCACGGCGATCAGACCAGCGAACAGCAGCGCGAGGTGGACCCGCGCGGCCGGGGTGGTCCGGTCTCCGGGAGCCTGCAGCTGTATCCCGCCGTAGATGTAGTGCGTCATGAGTGCACCGAGCAGAGCCAGGCCGAGCACCAGGGTGGCGAAGCTCACCAGTGCATCCAGGAACGGCAGGGTGAACACGTAGAAGCCCACGTCGATGCTGAACTGAGCGTCCTCGACTCCGAACGGCTGGCGGTTCAGCCAGAGCAGCACTGTCTCCCACTGCGCCATCGCGGCCGCTCCGGTGAAGGCGCCCAGACCGATGGGGACGCCGACGAAGACCCACTTGCGGACCGGCTCCAGGGCCGCCCGGTAGCGGTCGAGGTTGGCCTGCTCGGGACTGCTCGGAGCATAGATCGGTCGCTGCCGGTAGGCGATGGCCAGAGACGACCACAGCGCCAAGCCGGTGACCGCACCGGCGAGAAGGAACAGACCCACCTGCATACCCAGACGGGTCGTGAGCACCGAGCGGTAGCCCAGGGCGTCGAACCAGAGGAACTCGGTCCAGAGCTGGGCCAGCCAGGTGACCACCGCCAGCACCACGACAACCACCGCGATGGTCGGACCGAGTCGACCCCCGCCAGGTCGACCGCCGGGCCGACGCGGCCCGGACGGAGGCGGCCCTCCGGCGCGCGGGGCGCCCGTCGGACCGGGCATCGAACTCGGGCCCGTCGGGCCGGCGCCCCCGTTGGGACCCGGGCGCTCCTGACCGGACTCGGGGCTGTTGGGGCCCTCGTCGTCGTGGGGCTCGGGCCCCTCCGTCTGGCTCACTAGTGACCTGCTCCTGTGCCGGTGGACTGCTCGCCAGTTGCCGACGTCGGCCAGCACGAGCGCGTGCGCCTAACGTAACCGACGTTCCTGACAGGTTGTGGGGTGGCGACCGAGAAGAGGCCGATGGTGTCGGAGAGGTGAGACACTCAGGCGTGCCTTCCCCATCCTCCCGACCTGGCGCCGCACCTGCGAACCACGACAGGAGCTCGGCGCTGCGCGACGCGGCGGCGGACACCGAACGGCACGTGGCGCGAGGGGGATGGGACCAGCCGATGCGGATGTTCGCCCTCGTGCCCACCGCGCTGCTGGCCGAGCGAGAGCCCTCGATGAGCGAGCAGCTGGCGAGCGCCGACCCCGAGGGTTTCACCTCGGTCGAGCAGGATGGTCTGCCGACCTCCACGAACGTCGAGTCCGTGCTGGCGCGGGTGGCCTGGCCGGCCGAGGTGGCCGGTGTCGCCCTCGCGCTGGAGCGGATGGTGGTGCCGCCGGAAGCCGAGCGTGACCTGCCCTCCGATCCCGACGCGGCGACCGAAGCGCTGTCTGGCCACCCGGGCCGGCGGGACGTCCGGCTGCTGGTGGCGGTGGAGCGGACGGGATCCTCGATCTGCCTGCTCCGTCAGCGCGAGCACGACAGCGACGATGCGGTGGCCGTCGGGGCGGACCTCGCGCCCGGACTGGTGCACGCGCTGTTCAGCACCCTCCAGGACGACTAGCAGGCCGGCAAAGGGGCGTCGGGGTCCTTCCCCACCGCCTCGACCACCTCACGGGCCTCGTCGAAGGTCGCGACCCCTGCCACCTTCAGCCCCTCGGGGACGTGGCCCGCGACCTCGCCACAGTTGCCCGAGGGGGCGAGGAAGTAGTCGGCGCCGGCACGGTCGGCAGCGATCATCTTCTGCTGTATGCCTCCGATCGGCCCGATCTCACCGTCGGAGCTGATCGTGCCCGTACCGGCGAAGTCCCGCCCACCGGTGAGCTCTCCGGGGGTGATGGTGTCGTACACCGCGAGCGTGAACATCAGCCCTGCCGAGGGCCCTCCCACCTTGCCGGCGTTGATGCTCACGTCGTAGGGAAGGTCGAAGTCGGAGGCGGGATAGATCCCGATGATGGTGCGGCTGACCTCGGTGCCGTCCTCCTCGGTGCTGGTCCGACGGGTCGTCGGCACCTCGAGCCGCTGCTGCTCACCGTCCCGTTCGATGGTGAAGTCCGCCGCCCCGCCCGGCTCGACCTCCTGCAGGACCGCCCTCAGGTCGTCCGGGGTCCGGATGCTGGTGTCGCCGACGGCCATGATGCGGTCGTTGACCTTCAGCACACCGTCCGCCGGCGCGTCCTTCAGCACCTGGGCGACCTTGACCTCCTCCGGGACCTTCTCACCGATCGCGCGCAGCGCCACCACTGCTGCCTGCTGCTGGGACCCGGTCATCAGCTCGAGGTTCTGTTCCCGCACCTCGGAGGCAGTGACGTTGTCCGGAAAGACCTCGTGCTCGTCGGCAACACTGGAGCTGGGGTCCAGGGACGCCGTCATCCACTCCCACGCGCTCACCGGGAAGCGTGGACCGCCGTTCAGCGTGATGGTGGTGAAGTCGAGGGTTCCGGAGGTGGGGTACGTCGGCAGCCCCTCGACCTCGACGATCGCAGTACCGTCGATCTCACCGAGGGTGTCGTAGGCCGGGCCGGGGCGGTAGATGACCTTCTCGACGTGGACGAGGTTGAGCACGGCCACCACAGCCACCGCCACGACGACGCTCACCAGAACGAGGGCGGCTCGCCGTGAGATGCCGGTATGCGCGGGGGGGAACAGGGGTTGGGTCATCTAGGCCAGGCCGATCCAGACCGGGTCCCCCGAGTCGAAGTGCTGTCTCTTCCAGATCGGCACCCGCGCCTTGCACTGCTCGATCAGCTGCCGGGCGCCGTCGAAGGCTTCGGCACGATGTTCGGCCGAGACCACGCAGACCACCGCCCGCTCGCCGATCCCCAGCTGGCCGGTGCGGTGCCAAGCCACGACCCCACAGACGCCCGGCTGACCCGCCACCTCGTCGGCGACCTGCTGCAGGACGCGTTCGGCCTCGGGGTGCGCCGAGTAGTCGAGGCGCAGCACACCGCCTCGACCTCCGTCGTGTTCGCGGACCGTCCCGACGAAGACCGCGATGCCGCCGGCCCGCGGGTGGGCGACCAGCTCGAGGGCTGCATCCACCGACAGCGCCTCGGACTGCAGACCCACCCAGGTGTCTTGGCGCGACGAGCTCACCGCTTCATCATGGCCCACGAACCTTGTGACGATCCTGGGAACCGTCACCGCGAGGAGAGGGGCTCACCCTCGCTTGCGGTGGCGCCGCATCAGGGCGGCCGTGGCGGCTACCGCCACCGCGGCGCTGACCGCGCCGGCTGCACCGATGGCCGCCTCCCGACGCTCCACGCGGCGAGCCATCACCGCATGGTGGCCGGAGATCTCGGCCAGCAGGATGCTCAGCGCGGTGGAGTTGTCGTAGGCCGGGTACCACCCGTGGACGGCCAGGCTCTCGGGTGCCACCACCCAGGGGTAGGAGACGTACGCCAGGTCACTCGAGGGCAGCGGCACCACACCCACGCGGTGCAGGCGCTCGGCGGCGCTGTGCGCAGCCGAGGGAGACATCTCCACGCTGCGCATCCCCGAGATCTCCTCCACCTCGGCCTGGCTGAGGTGACCCCACGAGGCCACCGCGACCTGGGCCGGCAGCTCCTCCTTGGCCACGATGGAGACCCCGGTGGCCAGGTCCTCGACGTGGCAGAACTGCCAAGCGGGCTCACGCCCCCGCAGCGTCAGCAGCCGTGGCGCCTCGAAATGGCGCGAGACCATGGTGTCGAGTCCGGGGCCCACGAGAGCCGCCGGACGCACCGAGGTGATCCGTAGGCCCGGATGCACCGAACGCGCCTTCTCGAGCAGCTGCTCCACCTCGACGAGGTCCGCCACGATGCCCTCGGTGTCCCCGGCCCGCAGCGCCGAGTCCTCCTGTAGCGGCACGGGGTTGTCCTCGCGGGCGCCGTAGACCATGGCGCTGGTGATCACGATGAGGTGCTCGACCCCCGAGGCCGCCGCCGCGGTCGTCACCGTCTGCACCTCGCGGATCAAGCGCGAGCGCCGCAGCGCCGGCTGCTCATCGAGGGCGGCGGCGAGGTTGGCCTCGTCGCCCAGGTGCACCACGACGTCCACGTCGCTCAGGGCCGTGACCACCGAGGGTGAGGTGATGTCGGTGAGCCTCCAGTCCACGTCTCCCTGAGTGCCCGCGCGGGTGTCGAGGCCGACGACGCGGTCCCCCGCCGTCGCGAGCTCCCGCACCAGCACGCTGCCCACCGCCGAGGTGGCGCGGGTGACCGCGACACGTTGCGGTCCGAGACTACGCCGAGAGCGCATTGGGCTGGGCTGGGAACTCACGAGCCCCTCCTTGTGGTTTTCTGGAAGAAGGCCATCTTGTCAGCCGCCCAGAGCCGGGCACCACCTCGGGACGCGCCGGACGGCGGCGACCAGCGAAAGGACGAGCAGACGTGACATCCGACCAGGACACCCCCCAGGAGCCCGGGGACGAGGATCCCCTCTCCGCCCTGTTCGGCGGACAGGTGCCGCCCGAGATGCGTGAGGCCCTGCAGTCCATGGGCCTGGACAAGATGGACCCGGCCATGATGCGGCAGATGCAGGCGCAGATCCACGCCATGATGAGCAGCACCGACGAGGGCCCGGTCAACGCCGACCTCAGCCGGGACACCGCGCGTGCCGTCGTCGCCCAGGCCGGAGACACCTCGCTGTCGGCCCGCAATGCCGCTGACGTCGACCAGGTCGTCCAGGTGGCCACCCTGTGGCTGGACGCGGTGACCGACTTCGCTCCTCCCTCCGGCGGCGCCGCAGCCTTGAGCAGGTCGGAGTGGGTCGAGCAGACGCTGCCGGTCTGGCGCACCCTGACCGCCCCTGTCGCCGAGGGGGTGCGCGCGGCGATGACCAGCGCCATGCAACAGCAGATGGGCGAGCTCGGCGAGGCGGAGACCCTGCAGATCCCCGGGATGCCACCAGGGATGAACCCCTCCCAGCTGATGTCGCAGATGGAGCCGATGATGCAGCGGATGAGCTCGGCGATGTTCGGGGCGCAGGTGGGGCAGGCCGTGGGCACTCTGGCCGGCGAGATCGTCAGCGGCACCGAGGTCGGGCTGCCGTTGCTGCCTGCCGAGACGGTGGCTCTCCTGCCCGCCAACGTGGCGGAGTTCGCCGAGGGGCTGGAGGTCGACGCCGGTGAGGTGCACCTCTACCTGGCCGTCCGGGAGGCGGCCCGGGTGCGGCTCTTCGCCGAGGTGGGCTGGCTGGGGCCCCAGCTGCTCACCGCCGTGCAGGAGTATGCCCGGGACATTCGCATCGACACCGAGGCCATCGAGGCTGCCGTCCGTTCCGTCGACCCCAGCGATCCGGCCGCAATGCAGGAGGCGCTCTCAGGCTCGTTGTTCACCCCCGAGCCCAGCCCGGCGCAGAAGGTGGCCCTGACGCGGCTGGAGACCTTCCTGGCCCTGGTCGAAGGGTGGGTCGACCTGGTCTCGGAGCGAGCCTGCGCCGGACACCTTCCGCAGGTCCCCGCTCTCTCCGAGGCGGTGCGCCGGCGGCGTGCCACCGGCGGACCGGCGGAGAAGGTCTTCGCCTCGCTCGTCGGGCTCGAGCTGCGACCGCGGCGGCTGCGGGACGCGGCCAACCTGTGGGCCGCCCTGGAGGACGCCCATGGCCCGGCCGCGCGCGACGGCGCCTGGGCCCACCCGGATCTCGCGCCCGACGCCGCCGACCTCGACGACATCCTCGGCTACGTCGAACGTGCCGGCGGTTCCGGGGACCAGCACCAGCGCACGATGGACGAGGAGCTGGACAAGCTGCTCAGTGACTCCGACCCGACCTGAGGGACGCTCACGACGCGAGTCTCGCTGCGACCCGAAGTCGTCTAGGGTGAGACCGACCCGCAGACCCCGACGACTCCCGTGTGCGAAGGCGCTCGACCATCGCACTCTCGACCACGACATGCTCGATCACGACATGGAGGACAACATGGCAGAAGGCACCGAGACCTACCAGGGCGAGTTCTACTGCGTGAAGTGCAAAGCGAAGCGGG
Organism: Ornithinimicrobium sp.; assembly: GCF_035267225.1. Classification (GTDB taxonomy): domain Bacteria; phylum Actinomycetota; class Actinomycetes; order Actinomycetales; family Dermatophilaceae; genus Ornithinicoccus. Next base: position 6,754 of record NZ_DATFMA010000122.1, on the reverse strand, counting down.
AAGCCGAGGGCCGGGTGGTCGAGACCAACGGCCGGCGGATGGCGAAGGGGACGTGCCCGGTCTGCGGGACCAACCTGAACCGCATCCTGGGCAAGGCCGCCAACGCCTGAGCCTGCGTTCTCTCCACCGCCTCATCGGCTGCCCGGGCGGCCGGTGAGGCGTTTTCACGCCCCTGCCCCACGGCGCGCGCCCTGTGGACAACGCCCGAGTCGGCGGACGGTCGACTGGCACGCTGCCCCCATGCCGCGCCCTCAGCAAGACCTCCCGAGCCGCCGCGTGCGCCTGGCTGCTCACGCGCGACCCTTCCGCCGCGGTCCAGGGCAGGTGCAGTTCGGTCTGGACCCGGCCTGCGGGGTCGTGCTGGACGGGCTGGACGAGGCCGAGGTCGGCTGGCTGCTCACCCTGGAACCGGCCAGGACGTCGAGGTCGGTGCACAACGAGGCCGGTGCCCTGCTCGGCAGCGCCGTGCCGTGGGGCGTCACCGAGGCGCGGGCAGCAGAGCTGGTGCGGCACCTGCGCCGGCACCGTCTGGTGGATGAGCACCACCCTGAGGGGGGACCGAGAGACGACGGTGGGGGGCGCAGCGGGGACTCCCGCGGACGAGTCGGTGCGGGCCGGGTGTGCGTGCTCGGGGTGGGCCGGGCGGCGCAGGCCGTGCGCGAGCATCTGGCCGGGCTCGCCGGGAGCTCCTGGTTGACCGGCCTCGTCGAGGACCCCGCGACGGCCGATGTCGCAGTGCTGGTCATCGGCGAGGTCGTGGGCGCCCGGCACATCATCGCCGGTCCCGCCGACACCCCGCACCTACCCGTCGTCGTCCAAGCGCATCGGGTGGTGGTCGGCCCGCTGGTCGATGGTCGGGCCGGTCCGTGCCTGAGATGTCTGCACCACTATCGCCGAGACCGCGACCACGCCTGGCCTGCGCTGGTGGCGCAGGTGGACGACGCGCTGCAGCAGCCGCGCACCCCCGTCGACATCGACCCACTGCTGTCCGGCGTGACCGCCGGGCTGTGCGCGATGGTGCTCCACGCCTTCCTCGACGGCGGCGCAGCGCCCGAGGGGGTGGCCTGGGAGGTCTCGCTGCCCTGGCCCCGAGTGCTCGCCCGGCGCTGGGCCCGGCACCCCGCCTGCCGACACCACCAGCCAGCCGAACCCCCCTAGGCTGGGCCGAATCGCGGGGCTCACGCCGCCCGCTCGTCCTTGCGGGGCCGCCCTCGGCCGCGTTTGCGGGCCCTCACGGTGCCGTCGAGCACGAGCTCGCCGCCCCACACGCCCCACGGCTCGGCGCGCTGCAGAGCCTGAGACAGACACGCGGCCTTGACCGGACACGGTGTGCACAACGTTTTGGCGGTCTCCACGTCGCAGGGGTGCTCGGCAAACCACAGATCCGGTGGATGCTGCTGGCACGGAAACGGAGTCGGGGAGGACACGGCGTTCCTTTCGAGGACGGTCGCGGCCTCGAAGAAGGCCGCGGGCGGCGATGTCGGTGAGGACAGGCGCTCCGCGGCCGAGGAGAGTCAGGGTGGACCTAGGTCGGTCGCTCCTGCGCTCGTAGCGGTGCGCCGGGGGCACCTGTGGGGACGGAGCCCCGGGACGAACGCGCCTCGCCGACTCCTGTGCTCGGGGCGCCCGTCCGGAGACGAGGACGGGCCGCGGTAGCGCAGGACGCGAGCGCGCGTCCGACGTGGGTCTGCGTGCTGACCATGTCGCGGCCTCCTCTCGATGCGGGCACCCACGAGCGTTAGCCCTCGTGGAACCCTGATGACGTTACGCTCAGCACCCAGCGCGCGCAACGCCTTTTCTGCAGGCCCACCCGGACCGCTCTCGCTTCCACGCCCCGCACACACGGGCCCGCCTCGCCGCCGCTCCCCGCGGCTTAGCGGCTCGCCAGGATGTCGATGACGTCATCGCCGTACAGCTCGAGCTTGCGAGTACCGACACCGGAGATCCGGGCCAGCGCCTCCCGCTGCGCCGGTGCCTGCTCGGCGATCGCGATGAGGGTGGCGTCGGTGAACACCACGAACGCGGGCACGGAGGTCTTCCTGGCGGTCTCGGCACGCCACCGGCGCAACCGTTCGAAAAGGGCCTCGTCGTAGGTCGCGGGACAGGCTGAGCATCGCCCGATCTTGCGTTCGGCGGCGGTGTCCAGGTCGGCCCCGCACGTCCGGCACGTCCGACCGGCGCGGGGTCGCCGTGGAGCAGCCGAGGCGCTTCGCCGGCCGGTGGGGCTCGAGAGCCCCAGAAGCTCGGCCGCCGGGAGCAGGAAACGGCTGACCTTGCGGTGCGCCCGTCCCCCGGCGCTGCGGCTGCCCGCCCAGCTCAGATGCAGCCCGGACCGGGCGCGGGTGATCCCGACGTAGAGCAACCGCTGCTCCTCAGCCACCCGCTGCGGCCCGTCCGCCATGGTGATCGGCAACAGCCCTTCGCTGCATCCGATGAGGAACACGTGCTCCCACTCCAGACCCTTGGCCGCGTGCAGCGAAGCCAGGGTCACGCCGTCGACGGCCGGGGGGTGTTGGTCACCGGCCCGGCGGTCCAGCTCGTTGACCAGCTCGGACATGCTGACCTCCGTACCGTCCTCCGGCCGCTCCTGCGACCGCCCCGGCGGCTGCATGTCTTCGGCCAGATGCACGAGGGCCTGCAACGACTCCCACCGCTCGCGGGCAGCGCCGGCGGCCGGCGGCTGCGTAGTGTGACCCAGCGAGGACAGCACGTCGCGCACCCGCGTGGCCAGGGCCGAGTCGAGCGAGTCACTGCGCACGGCTCCGCGTAGCAGCACCATCGCCTGACGCACCTCTGCCCGGGCGAAGAACCGCTCGGCGCCGCGCACCAGGTAGGGCACGTCCGCCGCGGACAGCGCCGACTCGACCAAGGCGGACTGGGCGTTGGTCCGGTACAGCACCGCGACGCGTCCTGGCGCCGAACCCGAGGCGAGAAGCCCCGCGATGCGCTCCGCGACCCCCTGAGCCTCTGCCTCGTCGTCGGGGTAGGCCGTCAAGCGGGGAGCGGGACCCGGTGGCTGCTGCGACCGCAGGCTGATCGCCGGAGTCGCGCCGGAGCCGACCGGGGCGAGCGCGCTGAGCATCACGTTGGCGAGCCGGATCACCTCAGGTGAGCTGCGGTAGTTGCGCACCAGGGAGACCCTCGAGGCGTCGGCGAAGCGCTCCCGGAAGTTGAGCAGGTATTCCGGCGTGGCACCGGTGAAGGAGTAGATGGTCTGCGCGGGGTCACCCACCACGCACACATCCCTGCGCTCGCCCACCCACAGGTCGAGGAGCCGGTGCTGCAGTGGGTTCACGTCCTGGTACTCGTCCACGACGAAGTGGCGGTACTGCTGGCGCACGGCTGCGGCGATGGGCTCCTGTTCGGCCAGGATGCCCACGGTCAGCAGCAGCACGTCCTCGAAGTCGATCACGTTGCGCTCGTCGGTCACCTCGGCGTACGTCTGCATCAGCCGGGCCATCGCGGTGCCGTCCAGCCCGGCGGGTGAGCGCGACTCCTGGCGGGCGAGGTCGGGGTAGCGCTCGGGGGTGACCATGCCGACCTTGGCCCACTCGATCTCAGCCGCAACGTCGCGCAGCTCGGTCCGCTCCAGCCGAAGTCGCAAGCGGCCGGCGGCCTCGGCCACCACGGGTGCCTTCTGGGCCAGGACCTGGGGAGCCGGGCCGCCCACCGCCTGGGGCCAGAAGAACTGCAGCTGGCGCAGAGCAGCGGCGTGAAAGGTCCGCGCCTGGACGGCACTCACCCCCAGACCCCGGAGCCGCGTGCGCATCTCGCCGGCGGCGCGGGCGGTGAAGGTGAGGGCCAGGACGCGTTGGGGGCTCAGCTCGCCGGAGCCCACTCCGTAGGCGATGCGATGCGTGATCGCTCGGGTCTTGCCGGTGCCGGCTCCGGCCAGCACGACCATCGGCCCCCGCGGCGCAGCGGCAACCTCACGTTGCTCGGAGTCCAGTGTCTCCAGCAGCGCGTCCGGGGAGAGCGGAGCGCTCACGAGCTCTCGTACCCGCGGAAGGCTCCGCTCAGCTCCTCGGGTTGTTCGATCTCGCGGCCGTACCAGCTCTCGATCAGTCGACGCGCGATCGAGACCCGTGGCGGCAGGGCCACGACACCGCAGCGCACCGCATAGGCCAGCTCGCCCCGCGCGAACCAGTGCGCCTCGGCGATCTCCTGCGGGTCCAGGGTCAGGTCGGTCTGGAAGGCCGTGGCCGTGAACCCGATCATGAGCGAGGCCGGGAAGGGCCACGGCTGGTTGCCGCGGTAGGTCACGTTACGCACGGGGACACCCACCTCCTCGGCGACCTCCCTGGACACGGCCGACTCCAGGGACTCCCCCGCCTCGACGAACCCCGCGAGCACGGACAGCCGGCCCTGCGGCCAGTGCGGCCCTCGGGCCAACAGGAGCCGCTCCTCGTCGTCGGTCACGGCCACGATGATGGCCATGTCGGTCCGTGGGTGGTGCTCGGAGCCGTCCTGAGCGCAGACCCTCACCCAGCCACCCTGGGCGCATGAGGTGGGGCTGCCGCACCGCGGGCAGTTCGGGTGCCGTTCGTGCCAGTTGGCCAGAGCCAAGGCGGTGGTCAGGACCCCGGCGTCGGTGTCACCCAGCTGGGCCCCCGCCTCGCGCAGGGTCCGCCACCCCTTGGCGGCGCTTTCCGGTCGGTCGGCCTCGCTCGACGAGCGCACGACGGCGACGTGCTCGCGCTCGCCATCGCGCCCCAGGTAGAGCGCGAGCCTGCCCGTGTCGGCCACGTCGGAGGACCGGGGCACGAGCCGCATCTGCCCGTCGACGCGGCAGGTGCGCATCTTGCCGTCCACGAGGTCGTAGACCCGCGTCGAGGACTGGGCGAGGGCGTAGCGCAGCGGATCGTGGTGTCGCCGGTCAAGCCCGTCGCGGTCCAGGGTCCCCCGGGCCAGCGCCAGGTCCAGCAACGTCTCGTCGACCACGCTCACGCCCCCACTGTAGGCCGCTGCCGTGGGCGTCCCACGCGGCCTCGACGGTGGGCAGCCGACGCCCGGCCTCGCCTGCACCGAATGCCGGCTGCGTCGTCATACGGTGGCTGCGTGACACGTAGTGACCTGGCCCTGGCGGCCATCGCCTGCGCGGCGGTGCCGGGGATGCGTCCGGCCACCGTCCAGGAGGTCCGTCGCGGCACGCACGCCGAGCCCCCCTCGCACCAGAGCGCCATCATCGAGGACGAGACGGGCCGCACCTGGGTCGTCCGTGTGCCGCTGACCGCTGCGGCAGGCGCCGAGCTCGAGCGCAACGAGGCCCTGGTCGGTCAGCTGGGCAAGCACCTGCCCTTCAAGGTGCCCGCCGCGGCCGGCTTCGCGTCGCTGGGCCGCAACATGGGCCGGGCCGCGGTATACCCCCACGTCGAGGGGTCAGCCCTGAACCTGCACCGCGTTCCCGGCGGGCCCGGTCTGGCCAGCGCGGTAGGCCGAGCCGTCGCGGCGGTACACAACATCCCCGTCGAGCTGTTCGAGGAGCACGAGGTCCCGTCGTTCGACGCCGAGGCCCACCGCGAGCGGTGCGTTGCCGAGCTGGACCGTGCCGCGGCCACCGGCCTGGTGCCCACCGGTCTGCTGGCGCGGTGGGAGCAGGCGTTGGACGCGCCGGCCCTATGGAGCTTCGCTGCCACCGCCGTCCACGGATCACTGGACGGCTGGGCGTTCCTCGTCGCCTTCTCGGACGACGACGCCGCGACCGGTCGGGTGGTGGCGCTCACGCACTGGGACAACGCCAGTGTCACCGACCCGGCTCAGGACTTCTCCACCCTCGCCGACCAGCTGACACCGCCGGCGTTGGACTCGGTCCTCGAGAGCTACTCCCTGGCACGCTCCAGCCGGCCGGATGCGTACCTGCTGAACCGGGCCCGACTCGCCGCCGAGATGCGGCTCATCGCCGGGCTCGCCCACGCGTCGGCGAGCGGCGCCGATGACGTGGTGCGCAGCCGCGTCGACGAGCTGCGCAAGCTGGATCGGCTGACCTCCGCCGACAGCTCACTGGTGCCGCAGACATCGGCCGGCAGTGCCGCGACGGTGACCGCCGTGGAACCCTCGGCGTCGCCGGAGCCCCAGCCGACGGAAGCGGCCGAGGAGCCCACCGTCTCGGGTGGGGCCCAGGAGGACGTCACCGTTGCTGGTGTCGACGAGGACGAGGACGACGACGCCCCACAGGACGCCGTCGAAGTGGAGGCCGGCGAGAGCCAGTTCGTCCGGGTGGGTGGAGACGTCGAGGAGGACCCGTCCGACGTGCACGATGCCGACGACCCCCCTGATGAACCGGACGCCGATGACTCCCCGTGGCAGGAGCACGACCAGACCGAGATCCTGCCGACGGTGCGGCCCGACCAGACCCCGTCGGACTCGGCCGGCAAGCCCCGCAGCTGATCCTGGGGGCCGGACCGGCGGCAGCCGCACTCGAGCCTCGGTGGGTTGCGGCTGGACCCGCTCCTGCTCGTCACCTCAGCGCTCGCCGACGCCGTCGAGACCGGCCAGCGCCGTATCAAGCTGGGTCTCGAGCTCTCGAAGGTCCGGGAGCAGCGGGCGAACGGTCTGCCCGGTGCCGGCGTAGAAGAAGGCGGCGTCCACCCGGTCGAGGTCGATACCGGACCAGCGGGCATAGGCCAGCCGGTACACGGCCAGCTGGAGGCGACGGTGGCGCTGTTCGCTGTCCGTGCCCGGTCGGCCGGTCTTCCAGTCGACCACCGTGAAGCCACCGTCGGGGCGGGGGAAGACCGCGTCGATGCGTGCCGAG
>NZ_DATFMA010000121.1:0-56572 GCF_035267225.1 Ornithinimicrobium sp. | reverse complement strand
TCCCGTACGAGAAGACCTCCCCCACCGAGCAGCTGCGCATCCTGCGTCGCCTCAACGCCGCCGAGGCCTTCGAGACGTTCCTGCAGACCAAGTTCGTGGGCCAGAAGCGCTTCAGCCTCGAGGGTGGCGAGTCGGTCATCGCGCTGATGGACCGGATCCTCGGCGCGGCGGCCGAGGACGGCCTGGACGAGGTCTGCATCGGGATGCCGCACCGCGGCCGACTGAACGTGCTGGCCAACCTGGCCGGTAAGTCCTACGGGCAGATCTTCCGTGAGTTCGAGGGCAAGCAGGACCCCGGCTCGGTGCAGGGCTCGGGAGACGTCAAGTACCACCTCGGCACCGAGGGCGAGTTCACCACCGAGAGTGGTAAGAAGACGGGGGTCTATCTCGCGGCGAACCCCTCGCACCTGGAAGCGGTCAACCCGGTGCTGGAAGGCATCGTGCGGGCCAAGCAGGACCGGATCAACCTGCCCGGCGACACCTTCAGCGTGCTTCCCGTACTCGTGCACGGCGACGCGGCCTTCGCGGGCCAGGGCGTCGTGGCCGAGACGCTGAACCTGTCCCAGCTCCGCGGGTACCGCACCGGCGGCACGATCCACATCATCATCAACAACCAGGTCGGCTTCACCACGAGCCCCACGCAGTCCCGGTCGTCGGTCTACTGCACGGACGTCGCCCGCATGGTGCAGGCCCCCATCTTCCACGTCAACGGGGACGATCCCGAGGCGTGCGTCCGCGTGGCCGAGCTGGCCTACGAGTTCCGCAAGGACTTCAAGAAGGACGTCGTCATCGACATGGTCTGCTACCGGCGCCGCGGGCACAACGAAGGGGACGACCCCTCGATGACGCAGCCGTTGATGTACGACCTGATCGAGTCCAAGCGCTCGGTGCGCAAGCTCTACACCGAGTCGCTCATCGGCCGGGGGGACATCAGCATCGAGGACGCCGAGGACGCGCTGCGGGACTACCAGCGCCAGCTCGAGCAGGTCTTCACCGAGACCAAGGCGGCCCTGAAGGACCCGGACAGCGACGCCGGGCTGAACCGGCCCCGGGCCCAGGAGCAGGACGACGCCTCCGAGGGCTCCTCCTTCACCAGCGCCATCAGCAAGGAGACGCTGGAGCTCATCGGCGACGCGTTCGTCGAGACCCCCGAGGACTTCACCGTCCACCACAAGCTGAACCAGCTCATGGAGCGCCGCCGGGAGATGACGCGCACCGGGGACATCGACTGGGCGATGGGCGAGCTCATTGCGGTGGGCTCTCTGCTGCTGGAGGGCATCCCGGTGCGCCTGTCCGGTCAGGACTCGCGTCGCGGCACCTTCGTCCAGCGGCACGCCGTGCTGACGGACAAGGCGACCGCCCGAGAGTGGGGACCGATCCAGCATCTCAGCGACGACCAGGCCAAGCTGTGGATCTACGACTCGCTGCTGAGCGAGTTCGCCGCGATGGGCTTCGAGTACGGCTACTCGGTCGAACGCCCCGACGCCCTGGTGATATGGGAGGCCCAGTTCGGCGACTTCACCAACGGCGCCCAGATCATCGTCGACGAGTTCATCTCCTCCTCGGAGCAGAAGTGGGGCCAGCGCTCGTCCGTCGTGCTGTTGCTGCCGCACGGGTACGAAGGTCAGGGTCCCGACCACTCCTCGGCCCGGATCGAGCGCTTCCTCGGGCTGTGTGCCGAGGAGAACCTGGTCGTGGCCTACCCGTCCACGCCGGCGTCCTTCTTCCACCTGCTGCGCCGGCAGGCCCACGCTCGCCCTCGCAAGCCTCTGATCGTGTTCACGCCCAAGGGGATGCTGCGGCACAAGGCCGCGACCAGCGAGCCTGACGACTTCACGTCGGGAGTCTTCGAGCCCGTGCTTGCAGATTCCGGCGAGTCCTGCCCGGATGCAGAGAACGTGGATCTGGTGTTGCTGGCGTCCTCCAAGCTCGTCCACGACCTCGTCGACCAGCGGACGAAGCGGGAGGACGAACGCGTCGCCGTCCTCGCGATGGAGCAGCTGTACCCCTGTCCGGGTGAGGAGCTGGCCGCGCTGTTGCGACGCTACCCGGACGCCACGGTGCGCTGGGTGCAGAACGAGCCGAGGAACCAAGGCGCCTGGCCCTTCATGGCGATGAACCTGTCCCACTCGCTGTCGCGCCACGACGAGAGCAGGCCGATCGGGGTCGTCTCCCGGCCAGCGTCGGCCTCCCCGGCCACCGGCTCGGCCAAGGTGCACGCGGCGGAGCAGGAGGACCTCTTCGCCGCCGCCTTCGAGCGGTGAGCGCCGACCCCGGTCGCGGCGCTCCGGTGGTCCGCGACGTCCCCCACCTGCCTGCCGGATGGAGCTCGGCAACCCCGGTGGACGCCGACGTGGAGGATCTGGTCCGGCTCCTGCGCCGGCACGAGCGCGAGGCTCGCGGCTTCCCGGGCGCCGACAGTGAGAACGTCGCCGCCGAGGTGACCGGTCGCGGCATGCGCACCCACACCCACGAGATCGTGCGGGACGATCACGGCCGCGCACGTGCCTGGGTCAGCTGTCACGACCGCGCGATCGAGCGCGTCCTGGTAGGTGTCACCGTCGACCCGGACCTGGACGATGCGGTGGCCGACCAGGTGGCCCGGCACTGCTTCGGGGTGGCCGAGCAGTTCTCTACAGCTATCGCACGAGAACGCCGGGCTCCGCGCTCGCACATGGACTCAGGCGCCTTCGCCGGCGACGAGCGTCAGGGGCGATGGCTCTCCGAGGCCGGCTTCGAGCTGGTCCGCGACTGGTGGCAGATGTCACGCCCAGTGGCCGAGCACGAGCAGAGCTCCTTGCCAGCACCCCGCGAGGGCGTGCAGGTGCGTCGGGTCCGGCGGGACGACGCGGTGGGCATGCCCGACGAGGACGACCTGCGTGACGTGCACCGGATGCTGGAGGTCTCCTTCGCCGACCATTTCAACTCCTACCGCGAGACCTTCGAGGAGTTCGTGGGACGGTTGCGCGAGGACCCGGGCCACCGGTGGGACCACTGGTGGCTCGCCACGGTCGACGGTGAGCCGGCCGGAGCGCTGGTGGCCACCACCATCACCGGCCGCGTCGACGACGACGGCGCCCCCCAGCGGGACTCCTCCTACGTCGAGTACATCGGGGTGGACAGCAACGCACGTGGTCGAGGCGTCGCCAAGGCGCTGCTGCACACGGTCATCGCTGACGCGGCTGCTCGCGGTCGCAACAAGGTGGGTCTCGAGGTCGACGCGGACTCCCCCACCGGAGCTGACGGGCTCTACACCTCCATGGGCTGGCAGACGGCGTACACCACGCAGTCCTGGCACAAGGAGCTCGCCCTGCGCGCCGACCCGTCAGCGGGATGAGCCTCGGCCGAGTCGCGGGACGTTAGGGTCGGGGGGACTTTGGACCACGGCAGGAAGAGGCAACACCGGTGAGCTTCGGAGCACAGCGATCGGCAGTGGAGTTCACTCCCAGCGCCGAGTTCGGGGTCGGCGAGGGACCGCGCGACATCGGGCTCTGCTTTGTCGGCGACGGGTTCGTCGCCGGCTATGGCGACCCCAAGGCGCTCGGCTGGGTGTCCCGGGTGGTCGGTCGGACGCCCACCCGCGATGCCGACCTGACGGCCTACAACCTGGGTGTGCGCGACGACTCGAGTGCCGACGTGATGCACCGGTGGCGGGCGGAGTGCGCCCCTCGCTGGGCCGGTCGCTCCGAGCGCCGGCTGGTGGTGGGCGTGGGAGCGCGGGACGTCCCGGCCGGGGTCAGCACGGCCCGCTCCCGCCTGAACCTGGCCAACGTGCTCGACGAGGCAGCGACCTCGGGCATCGCCACTTTCGTCGTCGGCCCCGCTCCCACCCTCGACTCCGAGGTCAACGCACGTCTGGAGGTCCTCGCCAGCGCCCAGGCCGACGTCTGCGACCGTCGCAACGTGCCCTTCGTGGACTGCTTCCGCCCGCTGCTGCACCACGACCAGTGGCTGTCCGATCTCTCGGCGGGCGACGGCACCCATCCGGGACAGGCCGGGTACGGCCTGATCGCCTGGCTGGTGCTGCACTACGGCTGGCAGCGCTGGCTGCAGCTGAAGGGCTGAGTCGCTGACCCTGCCTCACCGGCCTCGGGTCAGCGACTCCACCCATGCTCGCGCCCGCCGGTACGCCGGCTCCGCCGCCTGTGCGGCCACCTCGTGGCCTGCCCGGTCGGCTCGCGGGTAGCTCCCCAGGTAGCGCACCTGGCGGCAGGTGCGGTGCAGCCCGGTCAGCGCCTCGGCCATGCGGGGCTCGCTCAGATGGCCGTCGGCCTCGATGGCGAAGCAGTACTGACCCAGCGCCTCGCCGGTCGGCCGGCTTTCCAGCCGCGTCAGGTCGACGCCGCGGGCGGTGAACTGCTCGAGCAGCTCCAGCAGGGCGCCCGGGTGGTTGTGCCTGAGAAAGGCGGCCAGGGTCGTGGTGTCCGCTCCGGTCGCCACCGGCGGCGGGCACGGCCGGGTCAGCCGGACGAACCGGGTCACCGCTCCTGGCCGGTCGGCCACGTTCTCGGCGAGCACCTGCAGACCGTGCCGTGTCGCCGCGGTGGGAGCAGCCACGGCGGCGTCGTAGTCTCCCGCCGCCACCAGCTCGGCAGCACGCGCCGTGGACGTCTCGGGCAGCACCTCCGCCTCGGGGAGGTGCGCAGCGGTCCAGGCTCGGGTCTGTGCGGCGGCGTGCGGGTGAGTGCCGACCCGCCGGACGTCGGCGAGCGTTGTGCCGTGCCGCGCCACCACGACGAAGCGCACCGCGACGTGGGCTTCGGCCACGATCACCAAGGGCGACCCGTGGATCAGCGCGTCCAGGGTGACCGACACCGACCCCTCGACCGAGTTCTCGAACGGGACCACGGCACTGTGCGCCTCACCTTCGGCGACCATGTCCAAGGCGTCCTGGACGGTCAACACGGCGGCGCTGGAGGTGTCCGCCGGCAGCAGCGCGGCGACTGCGAGCTCGGTGAAGGTGCCCGCGGGCCCCAGGTAGGCCGCATCCACGGTCGGGGGAACAGCAGGATCAGCGCTCATCCGCCGCACCCTACTGCCTGGGTGCCCGTCGCGAGCCGGGCGAGACCTCAGTAGGCGCCGGCCTGGTCGGGGTTGGCCACCACCCGCACCGTGCGCCACAGGATCATGAGGTCCAGCAGCGGGGTCCAGTTCTCGACGTAGTAGAGGTCGAGGCGCACGGCCTCCTCCCAGGACAGGTCGCTACGGCCGCTGATCTGCCACAGCCCAGTCATGCCCGGCTTGACCAGCAGCCGACGATGCGTAGCGTCCTCGTACTCGGCGACCTCGCGCGGCAGCGGCGGGCGAGGGCCGACCAGCGACATCTCGCCGCGCACGACGTTGATCAGCTGCGGAAGCTCGTCGAGGCTGTACTTGCGGATGAAGGCACCCACTTTGGTCACCCGCGGGTCGTCCTTGAGCTTGAACAGGGGTCCGGAGCCTTCGTTCTGAGCCATCAGCTGAGCCAGTCGCGCCTCGGCGTCCACCGCCATGCTGCGGAACTTCACCAGCTTGAACGGCCGCCCGTCGCGACCTGTGCGCTCTTGCGCGAAGAAGACCGGCCCGCGGTCGTCCAGCACGATCAGCAGGGCGATCAACGCCAGCACGGGGGCGAGGAGTACCAGACCGATGGCGGCCCCGACTCGGTCCGCGGTCCGCTTGAAGACCAGCTGCGGGCCGACGAAGGTCGGCGCCTCGACGTGGATCAACGGCAGGCCCTGGACGGGACGGGTCATCACACGCGGCCCGGCCACGTCCATGATCCCGGGCGCGACCACGAGGTCGATGTCGGTGCCCTCCAGCGCCCAGCCCAGACGGCGCAGGCCTTCGCTGCCCAACCCGGAGGAGGACGAGACAGCCACGACGTCCACGTTCATCTCCATCGCCCTGACGACCGCGTCGCTGCATCCCCCGACCACGGGCACACCTCCGATGCGGACTCCACCAGAATCGTCCGTGCAGACGCCGGTGACGTTGTAACCGGCGCTGGCGGTGCGATGCAGGGCGGTGATCAGCGCAGACAGGTCGGCCTGGTCGCCCACGAGCAGAACCTGGTCGGACAGGCGCCCACACTCGCGCTGCCTGACCAGCCAGCGACGCGCGCACCAGCGACCGGCGAGGAGCAGGAAGGTGCCCAGGGGGAAGGCGATGAGCACGTATCCCCGGGCGAAGTCGAGCCGGAGGGCGAACGAGGCGATCGCCAGGACGGCGAAGAGCCACACGGAGGCGGCGAACATGGCCCGGTACTCCTGGACGCCGTGGCCGCTGAGCCGTCCGTCGTAGGCATCCTGGAGGTGCAGCATCGCCAGCCAGCCGACGATGAGCAGCACCGAGAGCGTGCTGTAGGTCAGCAGCGAGGCGGAGTAGCCGACGACCCGTTCGTTGGGCGACCATCCGAAGCGGGCCACCTGGGCGACGCCGACGGCGAACGAGATGACCAGGAAGTCCAGCAGGAACAGCGTCCGCAGGTATCCGCGGAGGTAGCGGCGAGCCTGGTGCGGCTTCGTCGGACGCGTCGCGGCAGGCAGGGTGCCCGCATCGGGCAGTGTGAAACGGGTGCTGGGGTTGGTGCGCGCCAGCGTAGCCGTCAGCGGCGTGTGGTCGTGCGAGGCCGTAGTGGGCTCTACGGTGGTGGTCATGATGATCCTAGCGCGGTCAGCGAAGCAGGAGTTCGGCCAGCATCCCCAGTGATGTACTTGACCAAATCTTTACTTACTATAGACAGAACTTCGACCCAGCGCACAAACTGGATTGGTAGCAACTGGCTCGCCACCTCAGTTGACAAGCGACTTCCCTTGTGGCGGTGGCCCATTGCTAGGTAAAGATTCGGTAAAGATTCTCTTCTTCGGGTCCCTGGCGCCGTGGTGGCACCATGTGGGTAACCACGACGGTCCCCGGGAGGCACACCGATGATCTTGCACCGCCCACGGCGGCCGACGGCCGCCGTCTGCCTCACGGCCCTCGCGGTGAGCGCCGCGGCGTGCGGCGACGACTCCAGCGGGTCCAGTGGGTCGGACGTCTCCACCTCCGAGCTCAGCGAGGCGGGCAGGCTCGTCCCCGCTCAGATCCGCGAGGAGGGCACGTTGAGCATCGCGACGGACCCCGGGTATCCACCGAACGAGTTCCTGGATACCGACGGCCAGACGATCGTGGGCATGGACATCGACCTCTTCGACGCCGTCGCCGATGAGCTCGACCTGAGAACCGATTACACCAGCGAGGACTTCGAGTCCATCATCACCGAGGTCAACAAGGGGAACTACGACATTGGTGTTTCGAGTTTCAACATCAATGAGGAGCGAAAGCTCGAAGTCACAATGGTGAGCTATTTCACCGCCGGCACTCGATGGGCGGTGCCCGACGGCAATCCGAAACAGGTGGACCCGCAAGCGCCATGCGGGTTGGCGGTGTCGGTGAAAGCCAGCACGGTGCAGGGGCAGCGTGACCTTCCGACCAGCGCCGCGGCTTGTCTGGCCGACGGAGAGGGCCTTCAGGTCCTGCCGTTCGGCACGCAGGAGGAGGCGACGTCGGCGCTCCTCGCCGGAGAAGCCGATGCCATGGTCGCCGACTCCCCCGTGATCTCGTATGCGACACAGCAGCACCAGGGCGAGATCGAGGCGGCGGGAAAGGCCTACGACACCGCTGACTACGGCTACGTCATCAGTAGGGACAACCCCGAGCTCGCCGACGCGATACAGATGGCGCTGGTCACGTTGGCCGACGAGGGAACCTACGGCAAGGTGCTCGAGAAATGGGGGCAAAGTGATGGAGCGATCAACGACTTCGCCATCAACCCGTGAGTCGCCCCCGAGGCCGAGCTCGAGGTCATCCTGAACGCCCGCCCAGCGCCGGCCTGGCCCCGTCTCGGGCTGGTCCGCGTGCACGGCCTGTCGATGGAACCCACCGCGCGTCCCGGGCAGCTGCTCCTCGTGCGGTACGGCACCGCAGCGCGTCCGGGGGACCTGGTGGTGGTTGACCTGCCACCGGATCGGTCGGGGCGCGCGAGGCCACCGGCCCTGAAGCGGCTCACCCGTCGGGAGGGGCAGGGCATGCTGTGGGTCGAGTCCGACAACCCTGGCGCTCCCGGCGCTGTCGACAGCTGGAGTCTGGGTGCGCTGCCCGCTTCCGCACTGCGGGCGCGCGTCCTGGCCTGGCTCACTCCTCCACAGCGGATCCGGCGGGGCTGAGCGCGGCGAGCAGGTCCGCAAAGATCCGCTGCACCTGCTCGGCCATCTGGATGTACGCCTGCTCGCTACGCCCGTACGGGTCCTCGATGTCCAGGTCGGCCTGGTCCAGCGAGGACAGCGACGGACGCGCCGACACCACGGCCGCCGCCGCGGCACGCAGGTAGCGCGCGAGGTCCGGCTCGCCGGAGTCGACGCGACGGACCGTGCCCTCGGCCAGGGCGACCTCGGCCGGGGTCACCGTGCGACGCAGGGCAGCGGGCACCAGACGCAGCACGGCTGCCCGATGCTCCCGGGTCACCGCCAGCACCAGGTCCGCCTGTGCCACATGAACCGCCTCGAGCCGGCGGGCGCGGAAACCGGTCGCAGCGAGGCCCCGGGCGTGCAGCTGGGCGGCGGCGGGCGGGAACATCGGGTCGCCCTGCAACCCACGGAGCCCGGCGCTGCCGACCACTATCCGACCTGGGCCCCACTGACGGTCCAGGCTGTTGCGGAGCAGGTGCTCCAGGTAGGGGGAGCGGCAGATGTTGCCGGTGCAGACCACCAGGATGCGGCCCGGTGGCCCCTCGGCGGTCGGCGGTGGGGGCCCGGCGGTCATGTCGCCCTCCGCGCAACCTGCAACAGCTCGCGCAGGCCACTGGCCGCGTCCTCGTCACTCCAGCGCCGACCGACGGCTCGCAGGTGGACCGTACGGGTCTGGTGGTCCGGCTGCGGATGCAGCGCCAGCTCGAGCCGGTCCTCCCCCAGCCTCTCGGCGACTCCGGAGCCCCATTCGACGACCGTCACGGCCCGGGCGAGGTCGGTGTCGAGGTCGAGGTCGTCGAGCTCGGCCCGACCGCCGAGCCGGTAGGCGTCGGCATGGACCAGCGCCGGCCCCTGGCCCAGCGAGGGGTGCACGCGAGCGATCACGAAGGTCGGCGAGGTGATCGGTCCCCGGACACCCAGGCCGGCTCCGAGGCCCTGGGTCAGCGTGGTCTTGCCGGCTCCCAGGTCGCCCGTCAGCAGGACCAGGTCCCCCCCACGCAGCAGACGCCCCAGGGCCGCGCCGAAGGTATGGGTGTCTTGCGGGTTCGGCAGGGTGCCCGTGAGCTCGGTCATGTCGGTCGCCCCGTGGTCAGCGCCGCACGTCCTCGCCCCGGTCGCAGGTCTACCGCGCGCTGCGGTACCCCGGCGTTGACCGCACGCCACTTCGGCGGGTCCTCCACGCTCCGACACCACGCCAGCAGCCGGTCGTTCACCAGCTCAGGGTGCTCGAGCATCATGATGTGCCCGGCGCGCGACACCACGACATGGGTGGCCAGCGGAAGGGACCGGGCCAGGTCGTCGCTGTGGTCCGGGGGAGTCAGCACGTCGCGGTCTCCCACCATCACCAGTGCCGGCAGGTGGGCCAACGCGCTCACCGCACCGCGCTGGTCGTGGGCGGTCAGCGTCGGGGCGAACTCCGCGGTGACGGTGAAGTCGGTGTCGAGCATCATCCGCGCGGTCAACCGGGCTACCTCCGGGGAGACACGAGAGCCGAAGGAGGATGCCGCGACGACCGGCGTGACCAGCCACGGGTACCGCGCGAACGCCGCCCGGACCCGTCGCTGGTGAGGGGCGAGCCCTGCGGTCACGGTCGGGCCGTGCCGGTTCACCCATCCGCCGACCAGCGCGCCCAGGCCCCAGTCGACGCGGTGCAGGTCGCCGGCGCTGCTGTCGAGGAACGCCACGGCGACCACCCGAGCGAGCACGTCATGGTGCCCCTGCCCGGCCATGGCCATGATCGCCATGCCGCCCATGGAGTGCCCGACGAGCACGACGGGCCCGGCGGGCACCACCTCCTCGACGACGGCGGCGAGGTCGCGACCGAGCTGGTCGATGCTGTAGCTGCTGGCCTCTCCGGTGCCGGAGCGGCCATGCCCGCGCTGGTCCCAGACCACGACCGGGTATCCCGCCTGGCTCAACGCGCGCCGCTGGGAGGTCCAGCACCGCCGGTCCAGCGTGTACCCGTGGCAGAGCACCAGCGTCGGGCGTGGCGCCGCCGTCGAGCCCACGGCCGGCTCGAGCTCGACGTGCAGCCGTACCCCGTCGTCCGCGTCGACGAACCTGGCCGGGCTCACCCTGCCTGCGCCCCGACGTAGACCCGTGGCAGCGCCGGGCCGAAACGAGTCACGATCTCGTAGTCGATGGTCCCGACTGCGTCGGCCCACTCGGCGGCGGTCGGCTCTCCGTGCTCTCCGGTGCCGAGGAGGATGACCTCGTCGCCCGCAGCGACGTCCAGGTCCTGGGCGTCGATGACGATCTGGTCCATGCAGACTCGGCCGGCGATGGAGCGGCGGTGGCCGGCCATGGACACCTGCACCACATTGGAACCGTGTCGGGGCACTCCGTCGGCGTAGCCGACCGGCACGTCGACGAGTGTCGTCTCACGCTCGGTGGTGAAGGTGTGGCCGTAGGAGACACCTTGACCGGCCGGTACCCGTTTCACCGTGGCGATGCGCGCCGTCACCGTCATCGCCGGGACCAGGCCGAAGTCCGCCGGGGCGCCGATGTCGGGCACCGGGGACAGCCCGAAGACCGACAACCCGGGGCGCACCATGTCCCAGGCAGCACCGGGGTTGGTGAGCGTGGCTGCCGAGTTCGACATGTGCCGCAGCTCGGGCCGCAGGCCCTCCGCCTCGGCCAGCTCGACGGCGGTGGCGAAGGCCTCCTCCTGCCCTCGCACCGTGGGATGGCCGGGGGCGTCTGCGTGCGCGAAGTGGGTGAACAGGCCCGTCACCTCGAGTAACCCCTCGCTGCGCGCCGATGCTGCCGCGTGCACGAGGTCGGCCCAGTCGCGGCTCGCCGTGTAGGCCCCGTTGCGCCCCAGGCCGGTGTCGGCCTTGAGGTGCACGCGCGCAGGTCGTCCCACGGACGCCACGGCCTCGCAGACCTGCTGCACGGCCCACGGTGCGGACAGCCCGATCTCGACGTCGGCGGCGATAGCGCGCGCGTAGTCGACGCCACGGGTGTGCAGCCACGTCAGCAGGGGGGCGTCGACGCCGGCGGCACGCAGAGCCAGAGCCTCGGACATCTGCGCCACGCCGAGCCAGTCGGCTCCCCCACGCAGGGCCGCCCGCGCGCTGGGGACCAGCCCGTGCCCGTAGGCGTCCGCCTTGACCACGGCCATGAGGGCGGCGGACCCCGCCCGGCGACGCAGCTGCCGGACGTTGTGCTCGATCGCGTCGAGGTCGACGGTGGCCCATGCCGGGTGGACCTCGGGATCGAAGGCGGCCTCACGCATGCGGCATCACCGCCGCGAGCTGCGTCATGAGCGAGGCCGGATCAGCCGTGCCCGGCCTCTGGGCACGCACTTGCTCGGCGATCCGTTCGGCGATCTCTGCGGTGGAGCGGCCCATCTCCGGGCCGGCCAGAGCGGGAAGCTCACCGAGCACCTCCACGGTGGCTGCCTCCACCGCCGCGGCCGCCGCCGCCTCGCCGAGCGAGGCCAGGCACAGCGCGAGGGACAGCGTGGCCCCGGCGGGGTTGGCGATGCCTTGGCCGGCGATGTCCGGGGCCGAGCCGTGGATGGGCTCGAACATCGAGGTGCCGGTGCCATCCAGGTTGAGGTTGCCGCTGGACGCCACCCCGAGCCCGCCCTGCACCACCGCGCCGAGGTCGGTGACGATGTCGCCGAAGAGGTTGTCGGTGATCACGACGTCGAAGCGCTCCGGGTGCACCGGCAGGTGCATGCACATGGCGTCTACGTGCACGTAGTCGGTCTGCACGTCGGGGTAGCGCGCCGAGACGGCCTCCAGCACCGCGAGCCAGAGGGCGCCGGCCTGCACCAGCACGTTGGTCTTGTGGCACAGCGTGACCCGGCGGCGCCGTTGCATGGCGAGGGCGAAGGCGAACTCCATCGCGCGCTCGCACGCGTACCAGGTGGTGATCGACTCCTGGGTCGCCACCGCCGCCGGCGTGCCCCGGTGCACCATGCTCCCTGTGCCGACGTAGGCCCCCTCGGTGTTCTCCCGCACCACGACCAGATCACACCGCTGCGGGGTCAGCCCGGCGATGGGCGTGGCCACCCCCGGGTAGAGCCGCACCGGCCGGAGGTTGATGGCCTGGGCCATCGAGGAGCGAAGAGCCAGGATGATGCCGCGCTCCAGCACGCCGGGCCTGACCTGCGGGCTCCCCACCGCGCCGAAGACGATCGCGTCCTGCTCGCGCAGGGTGTCGATGTGCTCGTCGGTGAGCAGCTCACCGGCCTGCAGGTAGTGCTCGGCGCCCAAGGGGAGCACCGTGCGCCGGGTCGTGAAGCCGAAGGTCTGCTCGGCGGCGTCGAGCACGGCCATGGCCCCGGCGTTGACCTCAGGACCCACGCCGTCACCGGGGATGACGGCAAGGCGGTGCTCACGGGTGGACGTGGGGGGCATCGATACTCCCTGATGTGCGCCCGCTGTGTCGGGCGGTCGGTGGCGGTCGTACTACAGTCTCATCCAGATTGTTCTCAAGACCCAGGAGTTGTCGATGGGCAGCACGTTAGCCGAGAAGCTGTGGCGCAGCCACGTGGTACGCCACGGCGACGGGGAGCCCGACCTGCTGCATATCGACCTGCACCTCGTGCACGAGGTCACCAGCCCGCAGGCGTTCGAAGGGCTGCGCGCCGCGGGTCGCCGCGTCCGGCGTCCCGACCTGACGGTGGCCACCGAGGACCACAACGTCCCGACCACCACCGGGCCGGTGCTCGACCTGGTCAGCCGCACCCAGCTGGAGGCGCTGAAGGACAACTGCGCCGAGCACGGCATCCGACACTACGAGCGCGGCCGGGTGGGGCAGGGCATCGTCCACGTCATCGGGCCCGAGCTCGGCCTGACCCAGCCCGGGATGACGATCGTCTGCGGGGACTCGCACACCTCTACCCACGGAGCCTTCGGCGCCCTGGCCTTCGGCATCGGCACCAGCGAGGTGGAGCACGTGCTGGCTACGCAGACCCTGCCGCTGGCCCCGCTGAGGACGATGGCGATCACCGTCGAGGGCGAGCTGCCTGCCGGGGTCTCCGCCAAGGACATCATCCTCGCCGTCATCAACCGCATCGGCACGGGCGGCGGCGCCGGCTACATCGTGGAGTACCGCGGCGCCGCGATCGAGGCGCTGTCCATGGAGGGGCGCATGACGATCTGCAACATGTCGATCGAGGCGGGGGCTCGTGCCGGGCTCGTCGCGCCGGACGAGACGACCTTCGCCTACCTCAGGGGCCGCCAGCACGCCCCCACCGAGCAGGAGTGGGAGGCCGCGGAAGAGCTGTGGCGCTCGCTGCGGACCGACGATGACGCCGTCTTCGACGCGGAGATCGTCATCGACGCGGCCGAGCTGTCCCCCTACGTCACCTGGGGCACCAACCCGGGTCAGTCGGTCCCGTTGGACGCTGCCGTGCCCGATCCGGAGCACATGAGCGACGAGGGCGAGAAGGACGCGGCGGTGCGGGCGCTGGAGTACATGGACCTGCCGCCTGGGCTGCCCATGCGCGACCTCGCCGTCGACGTCGTCTTCCTCGGCAGCTGCACCAACGGTCGGATCGAGGACCTGCGCGTCGCGGCCGAGGTCCTGCGCGGCCGACGGGTCGCCGACGGGGTGCAGCTGCTGGTCGTCCCGGGCTCACACGCCGTACGCCTGCAGGCCGAGGCCGAAGGGCTGGACCGCGTCTTCATCGACGCCGGCGGCGACTGGAGGCTGGCGGGATGCTCGATGTGCCTGGGAATGAACCCTGACCAGCTGGCGCCGCAGCAGCGGTGCGCCTCGACGTCCAACCGCAACTTCGAGGGGCGGCAGGGAGCCCGCTCGCGCACGCACCTCGTCTCGCCGGCCGTGGCCGCCGCCACCGCCGTCCGCGGCACCCTCTCCAGCCCGGTCGACCTGGAGCCGGCGCGCGAGCCCGTGGGAGCGCGCTGATGCAGGCCTTCACCAGGCACACCGGCGTCGGCGTTCCCCTGCGACGCAGCAACGTGGACACCGACCAGATCATCCCGGCCCACTTCCTCAAGCGGGTCAGCCGCACCGGGTTCGAGGAAGGGCTGTTCGCGAGGTGGCGCGAGGACCCCTCGTTCGTGCTCAACCATCCCCTGTACGACATGAGCGAGCACATGGTGCTCGTGGCCGGGCCGGACTTCGGCACCGGCTCGTCGCGTGAACACGCCGTCTGGGCCCTGATGCAGTACGGCTTCCGGGCGGTCGTGTCGGCCCGGTTCGGGGAGATCTTCCGCGGCAACGCGCACAAGCAGGGGCTGCTGTGCGCGCAGGCCAGCCAGGACGACGTCGAGCTGATCTGGAAGTACCTGGAGAACGAGCCGGGCGCGACGCTCAGCGTCGACCTGGTGGGCCGGCACATCCTGGCCGGCGACATCGTGGCGCACTTCGAGGTGGACGACTACACCGCATGGCGGCTGTACCACGGCCACGACGACATCTCCCTCACGCTGCAGCATGAGCACCACATCGCGGCCTACGAGGAGCGCCGCCACCCTCACCTGCCCCGCGTCACCCCCTGACCCGCGTGTGGCCGTCGGCATCAGCCGTGGTGCGCGGCGTGGGATGCTTGACGTGGCGTCGCGACGGTGGGCTAGAGTCGTGTCCCATGGCTCATCTGCTCCTCCTCGGTTGCCGCAGCGAGACCCTCTAGGTCCGGCCCTCGCTGCGGAGTCGCTGCGCGTCGGACGCCTCGCACCCGCCCAGAGGAAGCCGAACAGTGACCATCAAGACCAACCCGCAACGCGCCAGCGGTATGCCGTTCGCGCGCTACGCCCCGTTCACCCCCATCGACCTGCCGGAGCGCCGGTGGCCGAGCCGCACCATGTCGACGGCTCCCCGCTGGTGCGCGGTCGACCTGCGGGACGGCAACCAGGCCCTCATCGACCCGATGACCCCGGAACGCAAGCGTCGGATGTTCGAGCTCCTGGTCTCGATGGGCTACAAGGAGATCGAGGTCGGCTTCCCGTCGGCCAGCCAGACCGACTTCGACTTCGTGCGGCTGCTCATCGACGAGGACCTCATCCCCGACGACGTCGTCATCCAGGTGCTGACCCAGGCCCGCGAACACCTGATCGAGCGGACGTTCGAGTCCATCGTGGGCGCCAAGCAGGCGATCGTGCACCTGTACAACTCCACCTCGACGCTGCAGCGCCGGGTCGTGTTCGACACCGACATGGACGGCATCATCGACATCGCGATGAGCGGCGCCCGCTTCTGCAAGAAGTACGAGGAGCAGCTGCCCGGTGACACCGAGGTGTACTACGAGTACAGCCCGGAGTCCTATACCGGCACCGAGCTCGAGTTCGCGGCCCGGATCTGCAACCGGGTGATGGAGGTCCTCGAGCCGACGGCCGAGCGCCCCCTCATCGTCAACCTGCCGGCCACGGTCGAGATGGCCACGCCCAACGTGTACGCCGACTCCATCGAGTGGATGAGCGCGCACCTGAACCACCGCGAGCACGTTGTGCTGTCGCTGCACCCGCACAACGACCGCGGATGCGCCGTCGCCGCCGCCGAGCTGGGCTACCTGGCCGGGGCCGACCGCATCGAGGGCTGTCTGTTCGGCAACGGGGAGCGCACGGGCAACGTGTGCCTCGTGACGCTCGGCCTGAACCTGTTCTCCCAGGGCATCGACCCACAGATCGACTTCTCCGACATCGACGAGATCCGCCGGACCGTCGAGCACTGCAACCAGATGCCGGTGCCGGAACGTCATCCTTACGGGGGCGACCTGGTGTTCACCGCCTTCTCCGGCTCGCACCAGGACGCCATCAAGAAGGGCCTCGACGCGCTGCAGCGCGATGCCGACGCGGCCGGCGCCGATCTCCAGGACCACCCGTGGGCAGTGCCGTACCTACCCATCGACCCCAAGGACGTCGGCCGGTCGTACGAGGCGGTCATCCGGGTCAACAGCCAGTCCGGCAAGGGTGGCGTCGCCTACATCATGCGCACCGAGCACCACCTCGACCTACCGCGGCGGCTGCAGATCGAGTTCAGCCGGGTCATCCAGCAGTACACCGAGGTGGCCGGCGGCGAGATGTCGGCGGCAGCGATCTGGGCCGCGTTCGAGAACGAGTACCTCGTGCCCACAAACCCGGTCATGCTGCGCAAGGTGGACACGCACACCGCCGACGACGGCAAGGACATGATCACGGCCACCGTCGTGCTGGACGGAGTCGAGCGTGAGGTCCGCGGGGTGGGCAACGGCCCGATCAACGCCTTCGTCGCCGCCCTGTCCACGCAGGGCCACGACGTGCGCGTGCTGGACTACGCCGAGCACGCGCTGTCCTCCGGGGACGACGCGGTGGCCGCGGCCTACGTCGAGTGCGCCATCGACGGCGAGGTGCGCTGGGGGGTCGGCATCGACGCCAACATCGTGACCGCCTCGCTGCGCGGCATCACCAGCGCGATCAACCGGGGTCGGTAGCCCCGGGCTCCTCGCGCTGCAGGAGCCGGGCGACCGTGCCGGGGATACGGGAGGCCACCGCCAGGGCGCGGACCGGCCCTCCCGGGTTGGCCTCGTGCGCGGCCACCCCGTGCACCAGGGCGGCCAGCGAGCCGGCGTCGCGAGGAGAGAGCCCGGCGGCCAGCAGGGTGCCGGCCAGCCCGGCCAGCACGTCTCCGGCGCCGGCGGTGGCCAGCCAGGCCGGCGCACTGGAGGCGACCCGCACGGGCCAATGCACGTCCGGGTCGGCGATGACGGTGGTCCCGCCCTTGAGCAGCACCGTGGCTCCCGTCTCGTGGGCGGCGGCCTGCGCCCACGCCACCGGGTCGGCCTCGACCTCGGCGCGGGTCACCTCCTGGTGCCCGGGCCAGCCGGTGAGCAGCCGTGCCAGCTCACCGGCGTGGGGCGTGAGCAGCGTGGCGCCCGCTCGGGGGTAGTCGAACAACGACAGCGCGCCGGCGTCCACCACGCACGGGTCGTCCGACTCCAGCGCGGCGGTGACCTTCTGGACCTGCCTCTGGCTGCCGCCGTCGCTGGCGTCCGGGTCGACCCCGGGTCCCAGCACCCACGCCTGGACCCGACCCTCGGCCGGCACCACCTCGGGTGCGGCCTGCAACACGAACCCGGTGGCGCGCTCGGGTCCGACGTAGCGCACCATTCCCGCGCCGGACTCCACCGCCGCCGTACTCGTCAGCACCGCAGCCCCGGGGAAGGAGTCGCTGCCCGCCACCACCCCGACAACGCCGCGCGAGTACTTGTGGTCGGTCGTCGTCGGCACCGGCCACCGGTCCGCGACGTCGTCCTCCTCCATCCGTTCGACCCCCGCCGTGACCGTCATCTGCAGACCGATGTCCACCACTGTGAGCAGGCCCACCGCCGGCCCGGTCACCGGCAGCAGATGCACCGGCTTGGCCACCGCGAACGTCACCGTCTCGTCGGCGAAGACGGCATGCGGGCCGATGTGGTGACCGGCGGGATCCACCCCGCTGGGCGTGTCCACCGCGACGACGTAGGCCGTGTCGGGGATGCGGTCGACCAGGGCGCCCATGGCACCGCTGAGCCCGGCGCGACCGCCGATGCCCAGGAGGGCGTCCAGGACGAGGTCGGCGCCCGCGAGAGCGTCGAGGACCTCGGGAAGCAGGTCGACGTTGGCCCGCTCGACGCCGACCAGCGGCACGTGGGCGGCCTCCACCGCCTTGCGCCCGTCGGGGTGTACTGCCTCACCGACGTGCACCACCTGCACCCGGTGGTCGGGCGCCAGGTCCGCGGCGGCGAACATTCCGTCGCCACCGTTGTTCCCCGGCCCCACCAGGACCACGATCGACTCGGCTCCGAGCTCGCGAGCGCGGGCACGGACCACGCCGGCCAGCCCGTGGGCGGCGCGCAACATGAGCTCGCCCTCGTGCAGGGTGGCCATCAGCTCCGCCTCGGCCTGTTGGACGTCGGCCACGGCGTAGGCGCGGATCACGGCACACCACCGCCCGCGGCCGGCGCACTGGGTGTCCGTCTCATCCGCCTCATCCTTCCGCGATGACCACCGCTGAGGCCACTCCAGCGTCGTGGGAGAGGGAAACATGCAGGTGGCGCACCCCCAGCCGCTCGGCGCGCGCGGCCACGGTTCCCTCCACCTGCAGGTGAGGTCGGCCGTCGTCGTCGCGGGCGACGGTCACGTCGGCCCAGTGCAGACCCACCGGCGCGCCCAGGGACTTGGCCAGAGCCTCCTTGGCGGCGAACCGTGCCGCGAGGGACTCGGGCCGCAGGGTGCGCTCGGAGGCGGTGAACAACCGCTCGAGAAGGCGCGGGGTGCGCTCCAGTCGGGCGCCGAAGCGCGCGATGTCCACGACGTCGATCCCGACTCCGATGATCATCGACGCGGCCGGCTCACTCGACCGTGACCGACTTGGCCAGGTTCCGCGGCTGGTCGACGTCCAGGCCCTTGGCGGTGGACAGGTGCAGCGCGAAGACCTGCAGCGGCACGACCGTCAGCAGCGGGGCCAGCAGCGCCGGTGTGCTCGGCACTCTGATGACCTCGTCGGCGAACGGCACCACGTCCTCGTCCCCCTCCTCGGCGATGACCAGGGTCCGGGCGCCGCGGGCGCGGATCTCCTGGATGTTGGAGACCACCTTGCCGTGCAGCCCGTGCTCGGCGTTGGGTGAGGGCACGACGATGAACACCGGCTGGCCCGGCTCAATCAGGGCGATCGGACCGTGCTTGAGCTCCCCCGCCGCGAACCCCTCGGCGTGGATGTAGGCGAGCTCCTTGAGCTTCAACGCCCCTTCCATCGCGACCGGGTAGCCGACGTGCCGGCCCAGGAACAGCACGGAGCGGGTGTCGGCCATGAAGTGCGCGATCTCGTGCACACGGTCCATGTCGCGCAGCAGCGACTGGATCAGGCCGGGTATGCGGTGCAGGTCCTGCATGACGTCGGCGGCGGCGCGGCCGTGATGCTCCCCCCGCAGCTGGGCCAGGTAGAGCCCGAGCACGTAGCTGGCGGTGATCTGGGCCAGGAAGGCCTTGGTCGAGGCCACGGCGATCTCCGGGCCGGCGTGGGTGTAGAGCACGGCGTCGGACTCGCGGGGAATGGTCGAGCCGTGCGTGTTGCAGATGGACACGGTCCTGGCGCCCAGCTCGACCGCATGCCTCACCGCCATCAACGTGTCCATCGTCTCCCCGGACTGGGAGATCGACACCACCAGGGTGCGCTCGTCGATGACCGGGTCCCGGTAGCGGAACTCGTGAGCCAGCTCCACCTCCACCGGGATCCGGGTCCATCGCTCGATCGCGTACTTGGCCACCATGCCGGCGTAGGCGGCGGTGCCGCAGGCGACGATGACGATCTTGGTGATCCGCCCGAGCTCCTCCTCCGAGATGCTCATGTCGTCCAGCACCAGGCGTCCGTGTTCGTCGGTGCGACCCAGCAGCGTGTCCCGCACCGCCTGCGGCTGCTCGTGGATCTCCTTCTCCATGAAGGTCTCGAAGCCGCCCTTCTCCGCGGCGGTGGCGTCCCAGGTGACCTCGTACGCCTTCCCGTCACTGGGGGTGCCGTCGAAGTCGACCACGCTGTAGGAGTCGGCGGTGATGGTGACGATCTGGTCCTGCCCGAGCTCCAGGGCGTGACGGGTCTGCCCGATGAAGGCGGCGACGTCCGAGCCGAGGAAGTTCTCCCCCTCCCCGAGACCGACGACCAGCGGCGAGTTCCGGCGGGCGGCCACCACGGTGTCCGGGGAGTCCGCGTGGACGGCCAGCAGCGTGAAGGCACCCTCGAGCTCGTTCACGACCTCGCGCATCGCCCGGGTCAGGTCGCCGCTGCGGTCGTAGGCGCGGCTGAGCAGATGAGCGACGACCTCGGTGTCGGTCTCACTGGTGAACTCCAGACCGTCGGCCAGCAGCCGGGTGCGCAGCGCATGGAAGTTCTCGATGATCCCGTTGTGCACGAGCGCGAGCTTCCCCTCGGGACCGCCGCGGTGCGGGTGGGCGTTGGCGTCGGTCGGCCCCCCGTGGGTGGCCCAGCGCGTGTGCCCGATCGCGGTGGCGGCCGCGGGCATCTGCGACTCGCTGAGCGCGGTGTGCAGGTTGGTCAGCTTGCCGGCGCGCTTGCGTGAGACCAGCCTCCCCTCGGCGGCCAGCGCCACCCCGGCGGAGTCGTAGCCCCGGTACTCCAGACGGCCCAGACCCTCCATCACCACGGCAAGAGCCTTCTCGCTCGACTCGGGCCCGACATAGCCGACGATTCCACACATGCCGCTCACCCTAATCCGTCACGAGGCCGTGAGACGGGCACAATGACCGGCATGGCCGACACCGCTGCCACGCTGCCCTCCCCCTACGTGGAACTGGACCGCGCCTCCTGGGCCCGGCTGCGCGAGCACTACCCGATGGAGCTCGACGCCGACGACGTTGCGCGGCTGCAGGGCCTGGAGGACCGGCTGGACCTGTACGAGGTCGAGCAGGTGTACCTGCCGCTGTCACGACTGCTGGCCTTCTACGACCGGGCAACGCGAGACCTGCACCAGGTGACCACCGACTTCCTCGGTGAGAAGCGCGCCCGCACCCCGTTCGTCGTCGGCGTCGCCGGCTCGGTCGCCGTGGGCAAGTCGACCACCGCGCGTATCCTGGCCGAGCTCATCTCACGCTGGGAGTCCCGGCCCTCGGTCGAGCTGGTGACCACGGACGGCTTCCTGTACCCCAACGCCGTGCTCGAGCAGCACGACCTCATGACCCGCAAGGGTTTTCCCGAGTCCTACGACCGGCGGGCCCTGCTGCGCTTCGTGGCCGAGGTGAAGGCGGGTAAGGCCGAGGTGCCGGCGCCGGTGTACTCGCACCTGACCTACGACATCGTCCCGAACGAGCAGATCGTGGTGCGCGCACCCGACGTGCTGATCGTCGAGGGCCTGAACGTGCTCCAGCGGCCCCAGCCCAGAACCGGCAACCGGTCCGGGGTCGCCGTGAGTGACTTCTTCGACTTCTCGGTCTACGTCGACGCCCATGTGGACGACATCAAGGCATGGTTCGTACGACGGTTCCTCCGGCTGCGCGAGACCGCGTTCGCGCAGCCCGAGTCGCACTTCCACCGCTACGCCAGCCTGTCCGACGACGCCGCCATCGACCTGGCCGAGAACATCTGGGAGACCATCAACGCGCCGAACCTGCGGCAGAACATCATGCCGACGCGCAGCCTGGCCACCTTGGTGCTGTCCAAGGGAGAGGACCATTCGGTCCGGCGGGTGCGCCTACGCCGCCTGTGAGCGACGCGCGAGGTGTAGAACTGAGGGATGGACTCCACGCAGCCGACCACGGACTCCGCGGGTCAGACCCGCACCGAGCACGACTCGATGGGCGAGGTGCAGGTGCCCGTCGACGCGTTGTACGCAGCGCAGACCGCTCGCGCGATGCAGAACTTCCCGATCTCCGGTCAGCCCCTGCCGGTGGAGATCGTGCACGAGCTGGCCCGGATCAAGCAGGCCGCGGCCCGGGTGAACGCCGACCTGGAGGTGGTCGACCCCGAGATCGCGAACGCCATCGCGGCGGCCGCGGCTGAGGTGGCGGCGGGTGAGCACGACGGCCAGTTCCGCATCGATGTCTTCCAGACCGGGTCGGGCACCTCGACGAACATGAACGTCAACGAGGTGGTGGCCCGTCTGGCCAGCACCTCCGGCGACGAGTCGGTGCACCCGAACGACCACGTCAACGCCGGCCAGTCCAGCAACGACACCTTCCCGACAGCGCTGCGGGTGATGGCGGTGCGCCTGACACGGCAACGGCTCGACCCGGCCCTGGAGCACCTGCAGACGGCCTTGGCCGCGAAGGCGGAGGAGCTGCGGGAGGTGGTGAAGGCGGGGCGCACGCACCTGATGGACGCGGTGCCCGTCACGCTCGGCCAGGAGTTCGCGGGCTACGCGCGACAGATCGAGCTCGGTCGGGAGCGGCTCGACGCCGCCGCCGGGCACGCCGCCGAGCTACCGCTGGGCGGCACCGCGGCCGG
The DNA here is from genome assembly GCF_035267225.1 of Ornithinimicrobium sp. GTDB lineage: Bacteria > Actinomycetota > Actinomycetes > Actinomycetales > Dermatophilaceae > Ornithinicoccus. The sequence continues at coordinate 34,475 of NZ_DATFMA010000121.1, read as the reverse complement.
CACGGGGCTCAACGCGCATCCCGAGTTCGCTTCTCGGGTGATCGCCCGCCTGGCCGAGGAGCTGGACCTGGAGCTCGTCGAGGCCAGCGACCACTTCGAGGCCCAGTCGGCTCAGGACGCCCTGGTGGAGCTGTCCGCCGCCTGCAAGGTGGTCGCTGTGTCGCTCACCAAGATCTGCAACGACCTGCGGTGGATGGGTTCGGGTCCCCGGGCCGGGCTGGGTGAGATCCACCTGCCCGACCTGCAACCGGGGTCGAGCATCATGCCCGGCAAGGTGAACCCGGTCGTTCCCGAGGCGACGCTCATGGTCTGTGCCCGCGTGATGGGCAACGACACCACGATGACCGTCGCCGGGGCCTCCGGCGCCTTCGAGCTCAACGTCATGCTCCCCGTCATGGGGGCCTGCACCGTGGAGTCGCTGACCATCTTGGCGTCCAGCTCGCGGGTCCTGGCCGACTCCGTGATCGACGGCATCGAGGCCGACGAGGCGCGGTGCCGCGAGATGGCGCAGAGCTCGTCCTCGATCGTCACCCCGTTGAACCGATGGATCGGCTACGAGAACGCCGCCAAGGTCGCCAAGCAGTCGCTGGCCAATGAACAGACCATCCGGGAAGTGGTCATCGCCCGCGGGCACGTCGATGACGGCGACCTGACCGAGCAGCAGATGGACGAGGCGCTGGACGTGCTGAAGATGGCCCGACCGCACGAGTCCCCTTCCCGTGAGCGTCGACCTTGACCCTCGCCGCCGCGCACCGCGGGCTCACAGGTCGGCGTACCGGGCCCGGGCCATGCTGTAGATGCCGAAGGCCACGAAGCCCGCGGCGATGACCGCCAGGGTGAGGCTCCCGAACGGCTCGTTGGCCAGGGTGCGCACCGCGCCGTCGAGGCCGGTCGCCTGATCGGGGTCGGTGGTCCACGCAGCCCAGCCGAAGAGCAGGCCCACGAGCCCCAGTGCCACTCCCTTGGCGCCGTAGCCCACCAGGCCCGCCAGCTCGACAGCACGCCCCAGCTTTCCGGGAGCGTTGTCGTCGAGGTCCTCCAGGAACCTCTTGGTGACCCCCTTCCACACGTGGTAGCCGCCGACGCCGACCACGCCCAGCCCGACCGCCCCGACCAGGACCTGCCCCGCAGGCGCGCTCATCAGGGTGGTGGTGAAGTCGGAGGTCGTCTTGCCGCTGTCGGTACTGCTCCCACTGGCGAACTTCCAGGTCGTCCAGGCCAGGACGGCGTACACACCGGCCTTGCCCGCATCCTTGAACCGGTCCGCCACCGAGACCGCGTCGGTCTTCGCGCCCGGCCGGTACCCGGCGATCGCATCGAGCAGCTGCCAGATCGTCAGCCCGGCGTACCCCACCACCCCGACCCAGAGCATCACACCACCCAGGGGCAGCTGCGCGACGGCCTGCAACGCACCGGCCTGGTCGGCCTCCCCACCCCGCCCGGCCACGATCTGGACGACGATGCCGGCGATGAGGATGTGCAGCAGGCCGTTGACGGCGTACCCCGCGCGAGCCATCCACTCCAACGCCGGGTGGTCACCGATGTCGTCCGCAACCTGCTCTGCACTACGGGTCATCGGCTCAGTGTGTGCGAAAGGGCGGCAACACGCCACTGACCAGCGTGTCGCCGCCCTGTCGCCGGCGTGGTGCGGGTGCTCAGTACCAGTTGTTGGCCTGGCTGTGCGACCAGGCAGCACACGGTGAGCCGTAGACGCTCTCGATATACCCCAGGCCCCACTCGATCTGGGTGGCCGGGTTGGTCTGCCAGTCTGACCCGGCGGCGGCCATCTTCGACCCCGGCAGCGACTGCGGGATGCCGTAGGCCCCGGAGGAGGGGTTGTTCGCTGAGGGGTTCCACCCGCTCTCCTTCGCCCACAACGAGTCGAGGCAGCCGAACTGCTCGCCGCTCCAGCCGTAGCTGCCGAGCATCGAACGTGCGATGGAGCGGGGGTCCCCGGAGGGCGCCGGGGCGGAGGCAGCCTCCCGCTGCGGCGGCGCCGTCTCGCGCTCGGAGGACCGCGACGCGGCCTGGCTCTCCCGCTCGGCAGCCGCGGCCTCCTCGGCCCGCTCGGCAGCCGCGGCCTCTTCGGCCCGCTCGGCAGCCGCGGCCTCTTCGGCCCGCTTGGCAGCCGCGGCCTCCTTCGCGCGGGCTCGCTGTGCTGCCTCGTCCTTCTTCTCGGCCTGCTTGGACGCCGCCTGGGAGCCCTTCGCACCGGCGTCCTGCGCGGCCTGGGCGGCGGACAGGTTGAGCACGGCACGGTCGGCCCGTGCGGTTCCCTCGCCCACGTCGGACAGCGCGCCGTCCCGCAGGCCGACGACCGCAGAGTCCGCGAGCAGCGGGGCACCCTCGTTGACCGACGCGCGCGCCGTCTCGGTGTCAGGGCCAGAGGCGGAGCCGTAGGCCGCGAAGCCAGCCATCGCCACCGAGGCGGCAACGAGGGCGGCACTCACCCCGGTCGCGGGGTGCTGAGGAAGCGTCGGCCGAACGTGCCGGCCGCTGGCCGTACGCTCGAACGACACCTCGTCAGCGCGCTGCGGCTCGTCGGCCTGAGCGCGGGCAGGCAGGACGTCGGGCATGGAGAACCTCCGATGGGAACAGCGGTGTGCATCACGGGGCTCGCGGACCGGGTCGACGCGAGCGTTACCAGTTCGTGACCTGGTCTATTCAGACTGGCACCGCGACGGCGGCGATATCAAGCTGACGGGGCCATTCGTGGGCAAGGTCACACGAGGGCGTGTCGCACGGGGAAGACTCTGCCCGCTGCGACGGCCTGCGGGCCCACCCCAGGCGTCGGAGGCGTCGCGGGACGTGGGTGCCGGTCCCGCGCCGATCGGGCGCCGGCGTCAGTGCTCCAGCGCCGTGCCCTCCAGCAGCTCGGTGACCAGGGCCGCGATGGGGCTGCGTTCGCTGCGCGTGAGCGTGATGTGTGAGAAGAGCGCATTGCCCTTCAGCTTCTCGATGATCGCGGCGACCCCGTCGTGGCGGCCCACCCGCAGGTTGTCGCGCTGGGCGACGTCGTGGGTGAGCACCACGCGCGAGCTCTGCCCGACGCGGGAGAGGACCGTCAGCAGCACGTTGCGCTCCAGCGACTGGGCCTCGTCGACGATCACGAAAGCGTCGTGCAGCGAACGACCGCGGATGTGGGTCAGCGGTAGCACCTCGAGCAGGTCGCGCGCGACGATCTCCTCCACCACCTCTTTGGACACCACCGCCCCCAGGGTGTCGAACACCGCCTGGGCCCACGGCCCCATCTTCTCGTTCTCCGACCCGGGGAGGTAGCCCAGATCCTGACCACCGACCGCGTAGAGGGGTCGGAACACGATCACCTTGCGGTGCTGTCGGCGCTCCATCACGGCTTCGAGCCCGGCGCACAGCGCTAGCGCGCTCTTGCCCGTCCCTGCTCGCCCCCCCAGGCTGACGATGCCCACGTCGGGGTCCATCAACAGGTCGAGGGCGATCCGCTGCTCCGCCGAGCGACCATGCAGCCCGAAGGCGTCCCGGTCCCCGCGCACCAGCCGCACGGCGCCGTCGGCCCCCACGCGCCCCAACGCGCTGCCCGAGGGCCCGAAGACCATCAGCCCGGTGTGACAGGGCAGCTCGCTGGCCGAGGGCGTGGCCAGGCGGCCGGTCTCGTAGAGCGAGGCCATCTCGGCGTCGGTGACGTCGAGCTGGCTCATCCCGGTCCATCCGCTCTCCACCGCCAGCTCGGCGCGGTACTCCTGGGCGTCCAAGCCCACCGCGGACGCCTTGACCCGCATCGGCAGGTCCTTGCTCACCACGGTGACGTCACACCCTTCGCCGGCCAGGTTGGTGGCCACCGCAAGGATCCGTGTGTCGTTGTCGGCGAGCCGGAAGCCCGCGGGCAGCCCCTGAAGGTCGGTGTGGTTCAGCTCCACGCGCAGCGAGCCCCCATGCTCCCCGGTCGGCACGGGCTCGCTGAGCGTCCCGTGCCGGACCCGCAGGTCGTCGAGCAGACGCAGTGCCTCACGCGCGAAGTACCCCAGCTCGGGGTGATGACGCTTGGCCTCGAGCTCACTGATGACCACCACCGGAAGCACGACCTCATGCTCGGCGAAGCGCAGCATCGCCTGCGGGTCCGAGAGCAGCACCGAGGTGTCGATGACGTAGGTCTTCAGATCCTCGGCCAGCTCGCTCACCGGGGTCACCGCCCCGCCGGTGCCCGTCGTGGGTGCGGCGCCCAACCTCGTCGTGCGGGTGGAATGCATGCGACTCCCTACCGGTGTCGCCGCCGCGGGTGTGGCTCGCGGCGGTCAGGTGCGTCCGTGATCGGCCGCACCGTCGTCGGCGTGGAGCCGTGGTCGGCCCCCCGCCCAGAGCACTTGCCCCATCTGGTGAGCCTCCTCCGGGCGAAGGCGGTCGCCCTCGCTGCTCCGACGGTATGGCAACCGGGCCGCTGCGGCAGCGTGGCGCGCCGCCGCGCGTGTCGTGGACTAGGCGCCGTACCGACGCTCTCGCTCGGCGTAGGAGCGGAGCGCCCGGAGGAAGTCGACCTTGCGGAAGTCCGGCCAGAACGCCTCACAGAAGTAGAACTCGCTGTGCGTGCTCTGCCAGAGCAGGAAGCCACCGAGCCGCTGCTCGCCGCTGGTCCGGATGACCAGGTCCGGATCAGGCTGACCCTTGGTGTACAGGTGGTCGGCGATGTGCTCGATCTCCAGCGTCTGCGACAGCTCACGTAGTGACGTACCGCGGTCGGCGTGCTCGGCGAGCAGCGAGCGCACGGCGTCCGCGATCTCACGCCGGCCGCCGTACCCGATGGCCACGTTGACCCACATGCCCGGCAGCTCGGCCGTGGTCGCCGCCGCCTGGTCGAGCTGACGGCGTGTCCGCTCGGGCAGCAGGTCGCTGGCCCCCACGACGTGCAGCCGCCATCTCCGGCTCGCCGCCAGGTCGTCCACGACGGCGGAGATGATCCGCAGCAGGGGGTCGAGCTCCTGGGGCGGCCGGTCGAGGTTGTCGGTGGACAGCAGCCACAGGGTGACGACCTCGACGCCTGCCTCCTCACACCACCCCAGCAGCGGTTTGATGTTCTCCGCCCCCGCCCGATGGCCGGCAGCGGTGCCGGCGCCGCGCTGCCGGGCCCAGCGCCGGTTGCCATCGAGCATCACGCCCACGTGCCGGGGGATGCCCGAGCTCGGGATGGACTTGGCCAACGACGCGTTGTAGGCCCGGTAGATGAGATCACTCAGCGAGGCCATGTCACCCAACCTACTGGGCTCCGCGGCCGAGGAGCGGCACTGAACTGCGGCGGACCAGCACACGCCCAGCGAACTTACGGGAACGTAGGTTAGCGTGGCCGCCATGACGCCGCGCAGCCACCCAGAGCGCGAGGAGTCAACCGTGGGTCACATGGCCCACGACATCACCGAAGCCGCGGCCGACGTGGCGGCCACCCTGAAGCCCAAGCTGCGCGGCTGGCTGCACCTGGGCATGGTGCCGCTGGCCCTCGCCGCCGCGATCGTGCTCGTGGTGCTGGCTCCGACCACCCTGGGCCGCGTGTCCGCGATCGTGTTCGGGATCACGGCCGTGCTCCTGTTCGCCACCTCGGCGACCTACCACCGCGGGCGCTGGAAGCCGCCGGTCAGCAAGCTGCTCAAGCGCCTCGACCACGCCAACATCTTCCTCATCATCGCCGGCACCTACACCCCTATGGCCGTGATGCTGCTCCCCAGCGACAGCGCCCGGACCCTGCTGTGGATCGTGTGGTCGGGAGCGGTGGCGGGCATCCTGTTCCGGGTCTTCTGGGTGGGGGCACCCCGCTGGCTGTACACCCCCGTCTACGTCGCCCTCGGCTGGGTGGCCGTCATCTACATCGTTCCGTTCTACCGCAACGGTGGGCTGGTCGTGGTGCTCCTCATCGCGGCCGGCGGCCTGCTCTACACGCTCGGGGCCGTGGTCTACGGCTTGAAGCGACCGAACCCCTCGCCACGCTGGTTCGGCTTCCACGAGGTCTTCCACGCCTTCACCGTGGCCGCCTTCATCACCCACTACATCGCGGTCTCGTTGTCCGTGTACGGTGCTACTCCGGTCGCTGCGTAGCACCGTCCTCCGGGCGGTCACCCGGCTCGTCGGCGTCCGCGCTCTCGCGCTCGGCCCGTAGACGCTGCGCCTCGCGATGTCGTATCCGGCGTAGGCGTCGGGTCAGGTCGCGGCCGAGGAACCACACCACCAGGGCGAGGCCGAACAGGACCAGGAAGCCCCCTAGCCCGGCGGTGAACTCGACGTCGCTGACGTTCACGACGCCCGCTCTACCTGCTCGCCGCCCTCGTGGCCGACACCCCCGGAGCGCTCCTCCTCGACACCGTCGGAGTGCCCCTCGCTGGCCCGCAGCTCGTCCTGCGGAGTGTCTGCCTCCTCCGCCGCCTCAGCGACCTTCTGCGGGGGCTCGGGTAGGGGCGAGGTGTAGGCGGCCCTCAGGGTGCCGTCGTCGTGGCGCGCCGGCGGCGCGGCACCGAGGGCGTCCATCTCGGCCACCGGTCCCAGGCCGGCGAACAGGTCGTCCTCGGGCAGGTCCACGGGCACGAGGGACACTGCGAGCTCGAAGTCCTCGGTGGGGTGCACCCGTCGCTGGATCTCCATCGGGATGGAGAACCACATGCCGTCCGGGTCCACCTGCGTCGCGTGGGCCAGCAAGGCCGCGTCCCGGTCGGCGAAGTGGTCGTCGCACCGGACATGGGTGTGGATCGCCCGCTCGGGGCGGTCGGCCAGGCGCTCGATCCATTCGGCGAACGGGGACTCCAACCCCTCGTCGAGCATCGCCTGGTGCAGCTTGCGCAGCCGCTCTGGGGAGAACATGGTGTAGTAGACCTTCAGCGGCTGCCACGGCGGGCCGGCGTGGTGAAAGGCATCGGGATCTCCGGCCGCCTGGAAGGCGGCCATGCTGACGGTGTGGGTCATCACGTGGTCGGGGTGGGGGTAGCCGCCGTTCTCGTCGTAGGTGGTGATGACGTGCGGGCGGAACTCGCGGATGACCCGCACCAGCGCCTCGGTGGTGACCTCGACAGGCTCGAGCGCGAAACAGCCCTCCGGCAGGGGCGGCAACGGGTCCCCTTCCGGTAGGCCCGAGTCCACGAAGCCCAGCCAGGTGTGCTGGACGCCGAGAGCCTGCGCCGCCGCTGCCATCTCGTCGCGCCGCACCTGGGACAGGTCGGCGATGCTGTCGGCATGGGCGGCGAGCTGGGGGTTGAGGATGTCGCCACGCTCTCCACCGGTGCACGAGACCACCAGGACCTCCACCCCCTCGGCCACGTACTTGGCCGAGGTGGCGGCCCCCTTGGAGGACTCGTCGTCGGGATGGGCGTGGATCGCCATCAGCCTCAGGCCCTGTTCCACCTGTGCTCCTTGGGGTCGTCCGGGTGGGCACACCCGAGACGTTGATCCGGGTGCGAGATACTGGACACATCATCTCATCCGTCCCTCGTTCCCCCGCCCGAGGAGGGCAGCACCTTGGCCGTCGCCGTCACGCGCAGGCTCCGCTGGTGGCTGACAGGAGCCGTCGGCGTCGGCGCGATGACCGCGGTCGCGGTGTGGTTCGGCGTGGCTGCCGCATCGGGGAAGGTCAACTGGGTGAACACCGGCTTCGAGGTCGTGGCCGACAACGAGGTGGACGTGCGCTTCGACCTCCACCGTGACCCCGACCGCCCGGTGCGGTGCGTGATCGAGGCTCAGGATGAGCAGCACTTCGTCGTGGGGCGGACGACCACGCGAGTGGCTGCTGCCTCGCGGTCGCCCAGTCGCCACGTGGCCACGGTTCGCACCGCCGCCCCGGCGGTGACCGGCTACGTCGACACCTGTGAGTACCTCGACGCGCAGCCGTGACACGGCCGGAGTGAATGCGGTCTTTTGGTCGCTTTCATGCACGTTGCTAAAATGAATGACTTGTCCGGGCGTGGATCGTGACCTGAGTTCGTCGGTCACACAGCCCGGACGTTGTTTTTCTGCCCCGACCGAGGAGTAAGCATCGTGACCGAGACCGCCAAGGCAACGTCGAGCTTCCTGACGCAAGAGGCCTACGAGCGTCTGCAGTCCGAGCTGAAGGAGCTGTCCGGGCCCGGGCGCACCGAGATCGCGAAGCGGATCGAAGCGGCCCGTGACGAGGGTGACCTGAAGGAGAACGGTGGCTACCACGCCGCCAAGGAGGAGCAGGGCAAGATGGAGGCCCGCATTCGCCAGCTCCAGCACCTGCTGGACAACGCCACCGTCGGGGCAGCCCCCACCGGGGAAGGGGCCATCGAGCCGGGCACCGTCGTGACCGTCGAGATGTTCGGCGACACCGAGAAGTTCCTCATCGGCAGCCGCGAGATCACCCACGGTGGCGACAGCATCGACGTCTACAGCGAGCGCTCCCCCCTGGGTGCCGCCATCCTCGGACAGCAGGCCGGCGACACCGTCAGCTACGAGGCTCCGAACGGCAAGTCGATCGAGGTCAAGATCGTCAGCGCCGAGGCCTACCGCCCCTGACCGCCCACGACCTCGGCGGCCAGTGAGGCCGCGGCCTGCGGACGGTCCTCGGCGAGGAGCCCGATCGCGGCCAGCACGTACGACGAGTCGAGGATGACCCTGGCGCGATCCGGTGGCTGCCACCCGCCACCGACGTCGCTCAGCACGGGGCCCACCGCGCCGCGGGCTCGGTGCGGCCCTTCGCGCCGGAAGACCCCACCAGAGACGACGACGGTCCGCACCTCGCCCAGCGCGCGGGGTTCGGCCGTGGGCTGGTGCGGACGCGCGTGGCGACGGGCCGCGATCAGCGCACACAGCCCGGACAGCTGCAGGTCGGCGTGCCGCTCCCGACTGCTCTGTGACGCCGTACCGGGCCGGGTGACCACAGTCTGCGCCCACTGCTCCAGCTCAGGGCCCACGGGCAGCGCCTCATGGCCTGCCGCCGCGATCACTCCCCCGGCGCTGTAACGCATGCCGAGGTCGCCCTCGACCGTGCGGGCCACCCGCAAGCTGCCCACGACGTCGTGCCGTGGGGCCGCCTCACCCCCGTGCGGCTCCACGGCCGAGTACACATCGGTGGTCGCTCCCCCGACGTCGATCACCATGACGTCCTCCCCGGTCACCTGTCTCAGCACGCCCACGGCCGCCCGGATGGTGTCCGGGGTAGCGGCACGCACCGCCGAGGCGAACGCCGGATGGCGCGACAGCTGCTTGCCGCCGATCACGTGCGAGAGGAACGCGCCGCGGATGGCCGCGCGCGCCGGCTCGGGCGAGACGTGGCCGATCCGTGGCAGCACGTTGCCCGCCGTGGCGGTGGTCACTCCGGCCGCGACCAGGATCGCCTGCACCTGTGCGGTGGCGTCCCGGTTGCCCGCTGCCACCACCGGCAGGTTCAGACCGGCCTGCGCCAGCCGCGTCGCGTTGTGTAGGAGCGTGTCCGCGTTCCCGCCGTCCGTTCCGCCCACGAGCAGGACCAGGTCGGCCGCGGCCAGGCGCAGTCCCTGCACCTCCTGCTCACCCAGGCGCCCACTGCTGAGGAACACCACGCTCGCACCGGCGGACAGTGCCACCATCCGCCCGGCGCGAGCCGTGACGTCCCTCTCGAAGCCCACCACCGCCAGTCGCAACCCGCCGCCTGCGCTGGAACACGCCAGCACATGTCCCCCGTCGTGCAGCAGCGGCGCAGGCGCCTGAGCCGCTACGAGGTCGCGCACCTGGGCCACGCCCTCCCACACGTCCCGGTCGCTGGTCGTGGCGGTCGACGCGGTGGCCAGGAGCCGTCCGGCATCGGGGTCGACCAGCGCGCCCTTGGTGTAGGTGGACCCGATGTCCAGGCAGAGCAGGTTCAGGACAGCAACCTGGTCACGGTCGAGAAGAGCAGAGCGAGCGCCCCGGCCAAAGTGATGAACAAGCCGATCAGCACCTTCCGGCTCGCCGCCATGATGAGGCGAGGCCTCTCCTCGGCACCGAAGCCCTCGACGCTGCCGACGTCGGTCGAGCCGGGTGGAGCGCCCAACCCGTCCTGTGGCTCGGCGTCGGTCCGCAGGGCCCGCCGCTCGCTTCGCCCACCGAGGAAGACGGTGAGCCCGACCAGAACGACCGCGACGGGAAGCCCGAACCCCAGAGCCACCTCCGAGGTGGACCACGACTCGGCCTGCGCCGGGACAGCGAAAGGTGGTGCGCGCATGTGCGACAACCTACGCGCCCGGGCGGGCGGAATCGGAATGACGTGGCCCCGGGGGACGTTCCCTCGGATGTGAGCTTCTTCTCAGCCAAGCCTGTTCGCGGCTCCGCCGCCGCCCCGGTCCCGAGTCGACACGAGGTGCTCGACGCACCGCTGCGAGGGCCGTGGGGCGAGCACGCCGAGGTGCTCTACGTGGCCATGGGGTGCTTCTGGGGCGCTGAACGCCTCTACTGGTCACTGCCGGGGGTGATCAGCACGGCGGTCGGATACATGGGTGGCCAGACCGCGGACCCCACCTATCGCGACGTGTGCACGGGACGGACGGGCCATACCGAGACCGCCCAGGTCGTGTACGACCCGCGGGTCGTGACCCCCGCAGAGCTGCTCAAGGTGTTCTGGGAGAACCACGACCCCACGACGCGCAACCGGCAGGGCAACGACATCGGCACGCAGTACCGCTCCGCCATCTACTGGACGACGCCGGAGCAGGAGGAGGCGGCGCAGGCCACGCAGGCTGCCTTCCAAGGGGTGTTGACCGACCACGGCCACGGTGCCATCACCACGGAGATGGCATCGGCGCAGGCCGCGGGAGAGTTCTTCTACGCCGAGGCGGAGCACCAGCAGTACCTGCACAAGCACCCGCGGGGCTACTGCAACCACGGCCCCCACGGTCTGACCTGCCCGATCGGCCTCGTGCGCCAGGACGAGCTCCCCGCTCAACGCGACATCACCGGCTGAGCGCCGGAACCGCGCTGACCTGACCTGGTCGTCGCGCCGCGGCGGCGGACCACGTCAGTGCGGTTCCGGCGACGCCTCCTGCGTGTCCGGCCGGGTCACCCGCTGCCAGACGAGCAGGGTGAGGGTGATCATCGAGAAGCCGAAGGCGAAGTCCTCGATCGGGGAGTTCCACCCGACGCGCAGGCCGGTGATCTGCTGCGGGTCGTAGCCCACGATCGTGCCCTCGGCCTTGGTCAGCCACCCGTCGACCGGGATCTGGAAACCCCAGACGATGAGCATGCTCAACCAGAACTGCGCCGTCCGCAAGATCCCGGTGCGCAGCCAGAGCAGCTCGATCCCCAGCACCAGGAGGACCGAACAGAGCGCGATGAGGGTGTACTCAGGCATCGGTCCCCCGCGCTCCGCGCGCCTGCGCCGGCTCGCCCTGACCCGCCCACGGCGCCGGGCCTCCTTTCACCCAGGTCAGGCAGCGACCCACCGCTTCGTAGGTCAGCACGCCGCAGATCGGCACGACCAGGAAGAACACCAGCTCTTCGATCGGCATCGGGCCCAGGTGCAGCCCGGTGATGAACTCGTCGGCGTAGAACCAGGAGCCTCGGTAGATGCCCCACAGGTCCCAGGCGACGAAGACCACCACGGTGGGCACCAGCGCGGTCACCAGGGCGCGCGGCCGGCGCCAGACCCGGGCTCCCAGCACGAGCTCCAGCGGCAGGGTGATCGCCAGGCACCCGGCCATCACGAACAGGTAGTGCCAGTGGCTCACCCCGTGCCCCCGCCCCCGGGCAGCGCACGTGGCGGAGTCAGCATCAACCGGGCGGCGTACCCCGCCTTGCGCCACGTGGGCAGCCGCAGCCGGCCCGAGAACACGTCGTAGTCGGCGTCCTCGATCAGGTCCAGGATGCGGGCGTACAGGCCTCGGGCGGTCTGCACGCACCGGGCCGAGGTCGCGGGCAGGTAGGCCAGACCTTCCTGCGCCGAGCGGTACAGCTCCCGCGTCCGCGCGATCTCGAAGGACATCAGCGCCGCGAACTGCGGGGTCGGCGCGTCGACGTCGCGCGGGACGCCGAACCGCTCCAGGTCCGCCAGCGGCAGGTAGGTACGGCCGAGGTCGCGGTCCTCGGCGAAGTCGCGCAGGAAGTTCGTCAGCTGGAACGCGACCCCCAGGTCCCGGGCGGGACCCAGAGCGCGCGCGTCGGTCGGGCGCAGCACCGGCAGCATCATCTCGCCGATCACCGCCGCCGACCCGTCCATGTAGCCCATCAGGTCCTCGAAGGTGCGGTAGCTGTCCTGAGTGAGATCCATGGCCATCGCCGCGAAGAAGCGGTCGAAGCACTCGGGGTCGATCTCGCGCCGGCGTGCGGTCTCGGCGGACGCCCGGATCACCGGATGCGCGGAGCGCTCACCCCGCATCGCCCGGCCGAAGTCCTCGGCGAAGGCGGTCAGCGCCTCCTGGGTGGCGGCCACCGTCTGCGCGTCCGCACTGGTAGCGCCGGGTGCGTCCACGATGTCGTCGGCGCTGCGGCACAGCGAGTACACGGCGTACACGTCGTACCGCTGTCGCGGCGGCAGGATGCGCGCGCCCCAGTAGTAGGTGGTCCCGTACTGACGGGTGATCTGGCGGCACAGGTCCTCATCGGGGCCGGGGGTGAAGCTCATGCCGCGGCGTCCTCCAGGTACGACATCGCCCGTGCCGCCGCCAGCCTGCCGCTGATGAGCACCATCGGCACCCCGACCCCAGGGGTCGTGCCGGCACCGGCGAAGAACAGCCCCGGCACCGCCTTCGGGGCGTTCCGCGGTCGGAAGGGGCCGGTCTGCCGGAACAGGTGGGACAGCGAGAACGGCGTCCCCGACGACAGACCCTGGTCCGCCCAGTCGTCGGGGGTCACCAGCTGCTCGGCCCGGATGTCGGTCGGGTAGCCCTCGGCCTCCAGGAACGCGAGCAGACGCTCGCGCATCGGGCCCCGCTCGTCCTCCCAGCGCACCGAGCCACTGAGGTCGGGCACCGGCTCCAGCACGAACAGGGTGCTCCCGCCCTCCGGCGCGCGCTGCGGAGCGGTCACGGTCGGCACGGTGACCAGGCGCGACGGGTCGCTCATCAACCGGCCACCGCCGATGAGCTCGTCGAAGCTGCGCTCCCAGTCGTGCCCGAAGTGGATGTTGTGATGCAGGAACTGCTCCTGCGTCGCTCCGCCGGTGCCGACGTGCCAGACCACCGCGGATGGTGAGTACCGGGGACGGCGCAACGACAACGGCGTGCTCATGTCGGCCAACAGGGTCCGGTACGTCGTGGGGATGTCCTGGGTACTCACGACCGCGTCGGCGGGTAGGTACTCCTGATCCACGACCACACCGGTCACCCGGCCGGAGGAGTCCCGCGGCAGCACGCTGACCGTCGCATCGAGCCGGATCTGCACCCCGGCCTGGCTCGCGGCCCGGGCCATGGCACGGGGCAGGGCGTGCATCCCCTCGTCCGGGAAGTACACGCCGTTGATGGCGTCCATGTAGGAGATCACTGCGTAGATGCCCCGTGCCTCGTGCGGCGCCAACCCCGCGTACAGCGCCTGGAAGGTGAACAGTCTTCGCAGCCGCTGGTCGGTGAAGCGCTTACCCACCAAGGAGGACAGGTTGCCGAAGGCGCCCATGCGCACGAGGTCCAGCGCCGGAGCGGGACGGCTGACCAGACCCAGCGGCGAGTCGAAGTTGCGATCGATGAAGTGGGGCATCTCCACCTCGTACAACCGCCGCAGCCACGGCACGAACTCGTCGAAGGCCTCGGCGTCGCCGGGCCCACACATCCGTGCGATCTGGTCCCGCATCGCCTCGTGGTCGCTCCAGATGTCCATCCGGCTGCCATCGGCGAAGAACGCCCGGTAGGCCGGATCCAGGCGCGTCATCGGAAGCAGGTCCAGGCTGCCTCCGGCGGCGGCCAGGGTGCTCTCGATGAGGTCGGGCATCGTCAGCACCGTCGGACCGAGGTCGAAGGTGTGCCCGGCCTCGGACTCCTCTCCCGCCAGTCCTCCCACCTGGGAGCGCGCCTCGAGCACGTGCACGTCGTGCCCGCTACGGCTGAGGTGGCAGGCGGCGGCAAGGCCGGACAGGCCGGCCCCGATGATGACGATGCGGCTCATGGACGTCCTTGGGGTGGTGTCGTGGTGCTCGGGCCTGGTCGGCGGGGGCCGTCCAGATGAAGGTTCAACGGTCCCACCGGTGCCAGGGTGACTCCGGCGCGAGGGGTCAGGTCACCGCTGAGGAAGCGCAGCCGATGCTCGCTGAGCGCACCCAGGGCGGTGCGCATGAGCAGCTGCGCGTAGTGCCGACCCAGGCAGGTGCGCGGCCCGGCGGCGAAGGGGATGTACCCCCAGTAGCCGGCCGGCGGCTCGGCCGCCTCGAACCGCTCCGGGCGGAAGGCGGTCGGTTCGGGCCACAGGGCGGGATCGCGGTGAGTGAGGTAGGGGCTGTACAGCACCAGGGTGCCTTCGGCGATGTCGACACCGGCGACCGTGATGTCGCGGGCGGCTCGGCGGCTGCCGGTCCATCCGGCGGGATACAGCCGCAGGGTCTCGGCCATCGCGGCCTCGTGTCGCTCCGGCTGCAGCAGGTCGGGGTCGGCGGCGACGTGCGCCAGCAGCCAGGCCAGCGTATGCGCCGTGGTGTCGTAGCCCGCCGCCAAGGCGACGCGCATCTCCGCGATGCCGCCGTGGGCGGCGAACACCTCGGCCAGGCTCCCCGGGGGCGGGTCGTCCAGGGCGCGCTGCAGGCGAGCGTCCATCGCGCGGAAGCGCAGCGGCCGAGGCACGAAGGGGTGGGGCAGCGGGCGTTCCATCGGTCCCAGCCAGCGGTCCAGGACCGGGTCGGTCTCCCGGGTGCCGAGGAAGGTCGCCGACAGCACGGCGCGTACGACGGTGGAGGACCACGCGACGGCGTCGAAGGCCCCCGTCGGCAGCCGACGGGCGATGCTTGCGCGCATGGTCTCGGTCAGGGCCGCCAGAGAGGAGCGGGTGAAGCCGGGGTTGAGCGCAGCCCGGGCCGGGCGGTGGCGCGGCGGGTCGGTCTGCACGATCCCTGCGTTGAGGTAGGGGGAGAGCCCGCTCAGACCGCCGCGGCTGCGAAACGTCTCCAGGTCACCGAGCACCGCGGCGTTCCACTCGGTCGAGTAGCCGACGACGGCTCGCCGCCAGAGCTGCAGCTCGAACACCTCGCCCTCCCGCGCTCCCGCCTCGAGCGTTCCGAGAGGGTCGGTCCCCCATCGGCCGAGATGCCCGGTGAGGCGAGAGCGAGGCGGAGCCGGAAGGGTGGCGTGCGCCGCGCTCATGCGTAGGTCCTGCCACGCCAGGTCGCCGGGCCGCGCAGGGCGCGCCACACCAGAGGCCCGATCGCCGGGGCAACCGCAGGGACCAAAGCTGACTGCCACACCGCGTACCGGCGGGTCTTGACCTCCACCAGCGCTCGCTCAGCGAGGGCGAGCAGCAGGGGCACGGCCCAGCGCCGGTCCCATGCCACCGCGGCCGCAGGAAGTGTGTAGGCCCCCAGATGCGCCAGCCACCCGAGAACCAGGAGCAGACGCGAGCCACCGCTCATGAACAGCAGCCCACGCGCCAGACCGACCACCACCTCAGAGTAGGAGCGGTACATCCGGGTGGACAGCATCGGCCCCCCCAGGGCCAAACCCAGGCGCAGCCCCAGGCCGCGGGTCCTCCGGGCCAGAGCGACGTCCTCGATGAGCTCGCCTTGCACCGCGCGGAAGCCCCCGATCGTCTCGTAGCTGGTCCGGGTGAAGACCAGGCACCCGCCGTTCGCCGTGGCGGCGGCGTCGATGGGCAGGCTGAGCAGGGGGTGTGGCAGCAGGCAGAGCAGGACGTCGTCGATCACCGGGACCACCAGGTGCTCACCCAGGCTGGCGGTCACCTGGCGCGGGAAGACCGAGAACAGGTCCGCGCCGACCCGCTGCTGCTCTCCCACGGCCGCTGCCAGCGCTCCGGGAGCCAGCTGGATGTCCGCGTCGAGGAAGACCAGCGTGTCCCCGCTCGCGTGCTCGGCCAGCTGGTGGCACGCCCACGTCTTGCCGGTCCATCCCACGGGCAGGGGCCGGCCGCGTACGACCCGGCTCCTCGGATGCCCCGAGCGTGCGATGAGATCCTCCGCGACAGCTGCGGTGCCGTCGCTGCTGGAGTCGTCCAGCACCACCACCTCGACGTCGTGGGCGGCGAGCAGCGCCGGCAGGGTGTGCGGTAGCCGTTCCGCCTCGTCCCGTGCGGGGACGAGGACGGAGGTCTTCCTCAGGTCGCCGTCACCACGAGGCCCCAGCACCGGGAAGCGGGCACAGTTCAGCAACAGGACGCCGACCTTGACCCCGGCCAGGATGGTCGCACCGAGGCGCAGCGCCCTCACCGGCGCGGCCTGGCCAGAGCCTGCAGCCGGTTGTTGACGGACGAGCGCCCCGCCACGGTCAGACGGAACCCCGGGAGAGGCTCGGTCACGGGCGCCGTCGCCAGGGCCTCGTCCATCGCCGCGAGGGCCTCGCTCATCCGGGCGTGCAGGTCGACGGGAGCGACCGGGTCCCCGACGTCGACGTAGACCTCGGGATGCTGTCGCCCGCGGATGACCACTCGCAACGCAACGGGCACGAGCGGAACGCCCGCAGCCGCGGCGATCCGGCCGGCTCCGCCGCGCACGGGCCCGACGGACGCCGGGGGCAGCATCGCCCCCTCCGGCATGATGACCAGGCTGCGTCCTGCCTGCAGCGACTCGACGGCGTGCTCGGCGTGGGCCGCCGGCACGGCGTCGATCAGCTTCAGCAGGGGGAACGAGGCGAGGTTGCGGTCCGAGACCAGCACGGTCGGGTGTTGGCCGGCCGTTCTCAGGACGGAACCGGAGGCGAAAGCGTCCCACCAGTGGTGGTGGTTCATGGCCCAGACCACGGGCTCGCGCGGGACCGACCCGCGGACCCAGACGCCGGCCATGCTGAGGCGCACGAACTGGTCGAAGCAGAAGAGCAGGGCCTGGCCCGGTGCGGCTGGGCGGCGCGAGGGCACACTAGGCATGGCGCCAGGCCACCTTCTCGGCGGCCCGGGCGAGACCTTCCACCCCGGCGTGGGTGACTGCCCCGGCCTCGAGACCCTGCAGAGCACGCTCCACCAGGGACTGCACCCGGCTCTCGGCCCACGTCCTGATGCCCGCTTCGAGCATGGCCTCCTGGAGCAGCGCCACGTCGCCCTCGACGGAGCGCGGCGTGCCCACGCGGTTCAGCACGCGCTGGCCGGCCGCGTCCAAGCGCTCCGCGGCCGCTACCCACAACATGGTCGGCTTGCGCGCGAGCAGATCGTCGCCTCCCGGCTTGCCGGTGACCTCAGGGTCGCCCCAGACGCCCAGGATGTCGTCGCGCAGCGCGAAGGCTTGACCCAGAGCCCGACCGTAACGGCCGAGCGCACTCAGGGTCGCGGGCTCCGCACCGGCTGCGCCGGCACCCAACAGCAGCGGCCGCTCGATGGTGTAGGCGCCGGACTTCAGCCAGGCGATGCGTTCCGCCTGGTCATGGCTGCGCGAGAAGCCCGCGGCCGCCGTCAGGTCGGCGCTCTGCCCGGCGATGAGCTCGGCGCACAGCTCGAACCACTGCTGCTGCAGGTCATGCGGCAGCCCGGCCACGAGCTGGTCGGCCTGCATGTGGGCCAGGTCTCCCAGCAGGATCGCGATGTTGTCACCGAAGCGCGAGGAGTCCCCCCCGAAGCCGCCGCTCTCGTGCTGGGCGCGCGCCTGAGCCTGAGCCGCGGGCCGTCCGCGCCGCCACAGGGACTCGTCCATCACGTCGTCGTGAACGAGGGCGAAGGTGTGCAGCAGCTCGATCGCCGCGGCGACCCGGCATACCTGGTCGTACTGTTCGGTGGCGTCCCGGCCACCGGCGGCCACATAGCCCCAGTGGCACATCTGCGGTCGGATGCGCTTGCCGGCGGTGCTGACCAGGGACTCCAGCCACGACGGGAGGTCGCGCGTGAGCACGGGGTCGTCGGCGGCGTCGAGGCCGGTGTCGGCCCAGCGACGAGCGAGCCACGACACCTGCTCGGCCAGGATGGCGCCCACCTGCGCCTGCGTCTGCTGCCAGGTCGGGGCGGGGGCGGTGGGCTCGCGGAGGTGGACAGGGTCGTGCGCTCGCTCCGCCGGCTCCCCGAGACCGGGCGGGTCCTCCCCGAGCAACGGCAGCTGCAGGCCCATCCAGGGGCTGAACACCTGCGGGGCGGAGGTCAGCGCACGGTGCGCCTGCTGCCAGGGCACCCACGCGAACTCCATCACCTCGGCCGGGTCGGGGTCGGGGTCGGCGTCGACGAAGCCCACGTACACCGGGCAGATCTCGTTCTCGACCACGCCACCGGGGTCCACCGCCCGGTAGCGGAAGTCGGGCAGCACGCACCGCAGGTCGCGCACGTCCACCCTCAGCTCCTCACGGACCCGTCGGGAGATCGCGTCGGTGAGCGCCTCTCCCGGGCGGGGGTGGCCGCAGCACGAGTTGCTCCAGACGCCGGGCCACGCGACCTTGGACAGGGCACGGCGGGTCAGCACGGTGCGCCCGGCCGTGTCAACCAGGTACACCGAGAAGGCGCGGTGCAACGGGGTGGACTCGGTATGCACGCTCGCGCGGGGCAGGGTTCCGACGTCCGAGCCGGTCTCGTCGGTCAGCACGACGTGGTCGAGAGGCGTCATCGACGCTCAGTATGCCAAGGCACGGGGGTCATCCAGGTCATCCGGGCCATCGGTCACGCGCGAAGCAGGACAGGGGGTGTGCCACCGCTATCCGAAGCTCGGCATCTGCACGATGTCACCCTGCTTCGGAGCCTGCACCTGCAGCTCCTGGCCCCAGTCGTCCATCCGGACGGTGGCGTCCGCGCCGTCGATGTCGAGCTGCATCTTCCGGACCAGATCGTCCTGCCCGACCCACACGCCGTAGGTCAGGTCACCCTCGACCTCCAGGTCGGGGCTGGCGGTCTGGCCGGCCTCGTCCAGGATCTGCTGCGGGTCGACCACGAGCTCGAAGTGCTCGGTGGCCTCCCCGTCCACCTCGTCCTCACCCACGTAGGTGATCGCCGCTCCGCTCGACTCCCACTTCTGCATCAGCTCCTGGATGTCGAGTGACTCCGTCACGTCGGACATCCCCACCTCGGCCAGCTCATCCGCGGGCACCTGCACGTACTTACCCGGCGGGGTGAGGTTGGGGATGTCGACGTACCCGACGTCGTCCACGAGCAGCAGGTCGACCGACCCCAGCGGTGGGAGCTCCATCGTCAGCTCGGCGGTAGGCGACTCACCGTCGAGATCCACCCCACCGGCGATGGTCACCTGTTGGTCCTCGGCTGCCGCGTCGGCGGTGAACGTGAACGAGCTCAGCGTCTGCTTCCCCGGCGAGCTGAGCCGCTGTACGAGCGCGGTCGGCTCGACGTCGTCACCGGGCTCCAGGGCGGTCGCGGGCTGCTGCGACTGCTGCGCTGTCTCGGCCTCGTCGCTCGAGCCCCCGCAGGCGCTCACCCCGCCGAGCAGCAGGACAGCGGTCAGTCCCGCGCCAGCGCGGGTCGTGGTGCTTCGTGCCATGATGTGCTCCTGTCCTCGCCACGGGGTGGCCCCAGACCCCGACCTGTGCCCGTGCGAGAACTTCGGCGGCCTGTGATCTGATAGTGCCGTTCTGCCCAACGTCTGCCCAGCTATCGAGGTTCCATTGAGCGGCAACATCACCTTCCGTCACCAGGATACCGCCGTGCTCTCCGTGACCGCGGTCGAGGCACCCGTGGTCGTCACGTCCGCCGAGTTCGACCGCATCATCGGGGACAGCTACGCACGTAACGGTCTGCGCCCGGGAATGCTCGAGAAGCTGGCCGGCATCGTCGAACGCCGATGGTGGCCGGTCGGCACCAGCTTCGTCGATGGCGCCGTCGAGGCCGGCGCCAAGGCGATCGCCGAGTCGGGGGTGGATCCCGCCCGGATCGGGATGCTGATCAACACCTCGGTGAGCCGCGAGCACCTTGAACCCTCCGTCGCGGTGCGCATCCACCACCAGCTCGACCTGCCGTCGAGCTGTCTCAACTTCGACCTCGCCAACGCCTGCCTGGGCTTCGTCAACGGCATCCAGCTCGCCGCGACGATGATCGACGCCGGCCAGATCGACTACGCCCTCGTCGTCGACGGAGAGGGGTCGCGTACCCCGCAGGAGAACGCGCTGCGACGGTTGTCGGCGCCGGAGGCGACGGCCGAGGACCTGCAGCGCGAGTTCGCCACGTTGACCCTGGGGTCGGGGGCGGCAGCCATGGTGCTCGGGCGCTCCAGCGACCATCCGGGGGCCCACCGGGTGGTCGGAGGTGCCTCCCGGGCCGCCACGCAGCACAACGACCTGTGCGTCGGCGACTTCGAGCACATGCGGACCGACACCACGGGCCTGCTGCTGGCCGGGGTCGAGCTGGCCACCTCCTTGTGGAAGGACGCCGCCGAGGAGTTCGACTGGAGCGACATGGAACGGTACGTGGTGCACCAGGTCTCGAAGGTGCACACCGCTCGTACCGCCGAAGCCCTCGGCATCGACAAGGAGCGCATCCCGCTCACGTTCCCCACCCTGGGTAACGTCGGCCCCGCCGCCGTGGCGATCACCCTCGCCAAGGAGGTGGAGTCGCTCGAGCCCGACGACCGGGTCCTGCTGATGGGCATCGGCTCGGGCCTGAACATGACCTGCCTCGAGCTCGTCTGGTGACACCGCGCGACCTGCCCGGTCTGGATCCGGCGTGGTCGCGTGACGTCCACGTTCCGGACGCGCAGGGGGTCCCCCGGCGCTGGCACATTCTCGACACCTGCCCCGAGCCGGACCGGCAGGCCGACTTGGTCGGCACCGTCCTGGCCGTCCACGGCAACCCGACGTGGTCCTACCTGTGGCGCCGGGTGCTGGCCCAGGCACCGCCCGGGTGGCGGGTCGTCGCGGTGGACCAGCTCGGCATGGGCTACTCCGAGCGCACCACCAGACCACGCCGCCTGAGCGACCGCATCGAGGACCTCGGGCGTTTCACCGAAGCCATGGACCTGGCCGGCCCGGTGGTGGTCCTCGCTCACGACTGGGGTGGGCCGATCTCGCTCGGATGGGCAACCCGACACCCCGACCAGGTGCGTGCCGTGGTGCTCACCAACACTGCGGTGCACCAGGAGGAACACGAGCAGGCACCCCTGGCCATCCGGGTCGCCCGCTGGCGAGGTGTCCGTGCTCTGGTCACCTCGCAGACTCCTGCCTTCGTCGCCGCCACCACGGTGCTGAGCGGCCCGCGCCTGCCCGGTGGAGTCCGGCGTGCGTTCGCAGCACCGTACGCCTCGCCGGGCCGTCGTGACGCCGTGCAGGACTTCGTCGCCGACATCCCGTTCGAGCCGGAGCACCCCAGCCACGAGACCTTGGCCGAGGTGAGCCGGGGCGTCTGCGGTCTCGAGGTGCCCGCCCTGCTCGTGTGGGGGGCGCGCGACCCGGTCTTTTCCACCCGGTACCTGCGCGACCTTCAGCAGCGCCTCCCGCAGGCCGACGTCCAGGTCTACCCCAAGGCCTCGCACCTGGTCCTCGAAGACGCTCCCGAGGGGGTGCCCATGATCTGGTCCTGGATCACCGCGACCCTCGGCCCGAGCGAGACCACGCCCCGGCCGGACCCGCCTGCCCGAGAGAGCATCAGCGCACCCGACGGCGAGGTAGGGCTGAGCGTGCGAGCCTCGAGCGGCCGCACCACCGCGATCGTCGAGCTGGGCACCGGAGGCAACCGGATCACCCGCGAGACTCTGGCGAGGCGGGTCGAGGACGTCGCCCGCGCCCTGTACGCCCATGGTCTGCGGAGGGGACACCGGGTCGCTGTGCTGGTGCCGCCAGGGATCGACCTGAACACCATCGTCTACGCCGTGTGGCGGCTCGGGGCGGTGGTCGTCATCGCCGATGCCGGGCTGGGCCTGGGCCGACTGGGAGCGGCTCTGCGTAGCGCGGGGCCGGACCACGTCATCGGCATCCGGGCTGCGCTCGTGCTCGCGCGCTCGACCCGGGTCCCGGGTGCGACCATCCGGGCCGACGCGGACGCCGTCGTCGACCTCATCGCCGAAGCCCAGTCCCTGCCGCCGCTGCCCGAGGACCCGCACCACCCGACCTCGGACGTGGCAGCGATCCTGTTCACCTCGGGAGCAACGGGCCCTCCGAAGGGGGTCGTCTATACCCGCGCCCAGCTCAGCGCCCAGGTCACCCTGGTCGCCCGAACCTTCGGCTTGACCGAGGGCCGAGGCTTCGTGGCCGCCTTCGCGCCGTTCGCCCTGTACGGCCCCCCGCTGGGGTTGCCCTGCGCCGTGCCCGACATGGACGTCACCGCTCCGCACACCCTGACCGCCGCGGCGCTCGCGGACGCCGTCGCCGCCGTAGACGCGGAGTCGGTGTTCGCCTCTCCTGCTGCCCTGCGCAACGTCGTGGCCACGGCGCACGAGCTCTCAGGGGAGCAGCGCGAGGCCCTCACCCGTCCGAGGCTGGTGCTCTCGGCCGGAGCGCCCGTGCCCACCTCGCTGCTGCGACAGGTCAAGCGCCTGATGCCGGCCGCCGAGACCCAGACCCCGTACGGCATGACCGAGGCGCTGCCGGTGGCCACCATCGACCCCACCGAGCTCGACCCCTCCGACCTGGCCCGAGGCGGACTGCCTTCCTCCGGGCCGATGGACTGGTCGGTGGCCGACGAGGACGACCTGGCCGCAGGCGGAGTGTGCGTCGGCCACCCGGTGACGGGAGTGTCCGTGCGGATCGCGCCGTGGTCCGGCTCCGGTGAGGAGCTGACCGACGCGACCGGGGTCCTCGGTGAGATCGTGGTGCGCGGCCCTCACGTCAAGGAGCGGTACCACCACGCCTGGGACGCGGAGCGGGCGGCCGCGCGACCGCTCGGATGGCACCGGACCGGCGACGTGGGGTACCTCGACGACGATGGACGCCTGTGGGTCCAGAGCCGCAAGGTGCACGTGCTGCGCACCCCGCACGGGCTGGTGACGCCCTACCCCGTGGAGCACCGGGTCGCCGCGCTGCCGGAGGTGGAGGACGCAGCGGTGGTCGGGGTGGGCCCCGACGGCGCGACGCAGGTCGTCGTCATCGTCGTGCCGCCGCGTCGCATCGGCAGACGCGCCTCCCCGCTGGCCGACGCACGGCTCAGCGCGGCCGTGCGGGTGGCCGCTGAGGTGCCGGTGGCGGCCGTCCTGCGTCGCGACTGGCTGCCCGTGGACATCCGGCACGCATCCAAGGTGGACCGGACGAGCCTGGCGCTCTGGGCGGACGACGTGCTGCGTGGCCGTGGCTCGGGTCGGATCCACGAGCTGATGCGCAGGATCCCGGTCGTGGGTTCCGGCAGGAGCGCACCCAGGACGAGAAGCCGCTGATGCGCGTCCTGGTGACCGGCGCGAGCGGGATGCTCGGCGGAGCCGTGGCCGACCTACTGGCCGCCCAGGGCAACGAGGTCGTCGTCATGCAGCGGCGCACCGCCGGGGGTCGGCACCGCGAGGTGCTGGGCGATGTCACCGACGCTGTGGCGGTCGGGCGAGCCGTCGAGGGCGCCGAAGCCGTCGTCCACCTGGCGGCGAAGGTCGACGTGGTCGGCAGGTGGGTCGACTACCGAGCCACCAACGTCGACGGCACCCGCCACCTGCTCGACGCCGCCCGCGCCGCCGGGGTGGGCAAGGTCGTCTACGTGTCCTCGCCGTCGGTGGCCCACTCCGGCGCCTCGATCGTGGGCGAGGGCTCGGCTCCGGCGGACGACCAGGCCCGCTCGCACGGGCACTACGCCCGCAGCAAGGCGATGGCGGAGCGCTTGGCGCTGGACGCCCACGGACCAGACCTCGCCGTGGCCGCGATCCGCCCTCATCTGGTCTGGGGACCGGGCGACACCCAGCTGGTGGGGCGCATCGTCGACCGCGCGCGGCGCGGGCGCCTGGTCCTGGTCGGCTCCGGTGCCGCGCTGGTCGACTCGACCTACGTCGACAACGCCGCCGAAGCGATCGTGGCCGCCCTGAGGCGCATCGACGTGGCCGCCGGGCAGGCGCTGGTCGTGACCAACGGCGAGCCGCGGCCGATCGGCGAGCTGGTCAGCGACATCTGCCGCGCCTGCGGCGCGCCTCCACCTCGTCACTCGGTGCCCTACCCCGTGGCGTGGGCGGTGGGCGGCCTGGTCGAAGGGCTCACCGCGGCCAGCCACCGTCTGCCCGTTGTCCCGCCCATCCAGCAACCGCCGGTGACCCGGTTCCTGGCCGGCCAGCTGTCGACGGCACACTGGTTCGACCAGCAGCGCACCCGCGAGGTCCTGGACTGGACTCCGCGGGTCAGTCTCTCCGAGGGACTGGCGAGGCTGAGAGACCACCATGCCGGACAGTCTCGTGCCGGCAGCTGAACCGAGCGGACGGGGGCGGGTCACGCCATGAGCCGAGCCGAGCGGGCCCGCACCATCGCGGCTCGGGCCGCCTTCGGTGGGGGCGGGCTGGCCGCGGCCGGTCTGCTCGGGGTCGGCGTCCTGCGCGCCGAGGCCGAGCTCGCCCGCCACCTCATCGGCGAGTCCCCCGGCGCCGGCCACGAGGACTCGGGCACCTACGGCGCGGGCACGGGGCGTGCGCACCAGCTCCTCCTGCTGGGGGACAGCACGGCCGCCGGGGTGGGCGCCGACGACGCCAGCACGACGATGGGGGCCACCGTGGCCATCGGGGTGGCCGCGATCACCGGACGCCCCGTCCACCTGGTCAACCTCGGCCGCAGCGGGGCCACCTCTTTGGACCTCGCCGACCAGGTCGAACGCGGCTGTGAGGCGATGCCCGAGGCCGAGGTGGCCATCGTGATGATCGGCAGCAACGACGTGAAGAACCGCGTCGACCAGACGCGGTCGGTGCGGGCGCTGACCGAGGCCACCTCAGCACTGCAGGGGGCGGGCGTCCGCGTGGTGGTCGGCACGTGCCCCGACCTCGGCACCATCCGTCCGGTGCCGCAACCCCTGCGGGCACTGGCTCAACGATGGAGCCGCGACCTCGCCGCGGCGCAGACCGTTGCCGTGGTGGAGACCGGCGGGCGCACCGTGTCCATCGGTGACCTGATCGGGCCGGACTTCCACGAGCTACCCGAGCTGTTCAGCGCCGACCGGTTCCACCCCTCCTCGGCGGGGTATGCCCGAGCCGCGGCCGCGATGCTGCCCAGTGTGCTCGATGCGCTGGGCGAGTCCACCATCGACTCCGGGCGTTCCCTGGACCACCGACGTGGCGAGGCCGTCGAGCCTCTGCCTGCTGCAGCCGAGCGAGCCGTCGACGATCCGGGAAGCGAGGTCAGCGGGGTCGCGGTGGACGGCAACGTCCGCGGCGAGCGGGGCCGCTGGGCCCAGCTCCTGCGACGTCACCGTCCCGAGGTACCCGAGCCCTTCACTCCGAGCGGAGAACCTGCTTCAGACTGACGGGGTCCAGGTCGTGGGCCGCGGCAACCCCGGCGTTGGTCACGGAGCCGTCGACCGTGTTCAACCCCGGCGCCAGCACCGTGTCGTCCGCCAGCGCCTGTCGCCAGCCCTTGTTGGCGATAGCCACCGCATACGGCAACGTCACGTTGGTCAGCGCGAAAGTCGACGTCCGCGGAACCGCGCCCGGCATGTTGGCCACGCAGTAGAACACCGAGCGGTGGACCTCGAAGATGGGGTCGTCGTGGGTGGTGGGATGGGAGTCCTCGAAGCACCCGCCCTGGTCGATGGCGATGTCGACCAGCACGCTGCCGGGCTTCATCCGGCTCACCAGATCGTTGCTCACCAGCGAGGGAGCCTTGGCACCAGGGATGAGGACCGCTCCGATGACCATGTCGGCCTCGAGCAGATGCTCCTCCAACACGTAGGCGTTGCTGGTGGCGGTCTTGATCCGCCCGTTCCATCGACGGTCCAGGGTCCGCAGCTTGTCCACGTCGGTGTCCAGCACCGTGACGTCCGCCCACAGCCCGAGGGCCATGGTCGCAGCGTGGGAGCCGGAGACACCGCCGCCGAGGACGACCACCTTGGCCGGGTCGACCCCGGAGACGCCCCCCATCAACAGCCCACGACCGCCGTACGCGCGCATCATCGAGTGCGCCCCCGCCTGTGGTGCCAGGCACCCGGCCACCTCGCTCATCGGGTACAGCAGCGGCAGGCTGCCGTTGGGGAGCTGGACGGTCTCGTAGGCGATGGAGGTGGTGCCGGCGTCGACGAGGGCCTCGGTGCACGGCCGGGACGCGGCCAGGTGCAGGTAGGTGAAGAGCACCAGGTCCTTGCGCAGGTGCCTGTACTCGCTCTCGATCGGTTCCTTCACCTTCATCACCATGTCCGCCTCCCCCCAGGTGGTCTCGGCGTCGGGGGCGATCGTCGCCCCGGCGGCGACGAACTCGTCGTCGTCGAGTGAGGAGCCCTGGCCCGCGTCGTGCTGCACCAGCACCTCGTGGCCGTGGCGTACGAGCTCGTGCACGCCGGCGGGCGTCAACGCCACTCGGTACTCATGGTTCTTGACCTCGGTGGGCACGCCGATGCGCATCACGGTCTCCTTTGACTCGCAGGCCCGCAGGGGCCCCTTGGTGTGGTGACCTCATCGTGGCAGGAGGCGGGCACACGCGTACAGTTCGACCATGGCCGAGGCCGTCATCGTCGCTGCACGCCGCACCCCCATCGGGAGGGCGGTCAAGGGGCGGCTGACCGGAGTGCGTCCCGACGACCTGAGCGCCGTGGCCATCGAGGGAGCGCTGGCGGACCTGCCGGGCTTCGACACCGACGAGCTCGACGACCTCTACCTCGGCTGCGCCGAGCCCAGCGGGGAGCACGGGCGCAACATGGCCCGGGTCGTGGCCGTGCTGATGGGCGCAGATGCCCTGCCTGGCTCCACCGTGAACCGGTTCTGCGCCTCGTCCGTGCAGACCACCCGGATGGCCTTCCACGCGATCAAGGCCGGGGAGGGCTCGGCCTTCATCAGCGCCGGGGTCGAGTGCGTCTCTCGCTACAGCAGCTTCGCCGGCGCCGGGGGCGACGCGCCGGAGACGGCAAACCCCCGGTTCGCCGCGGCGGCCGAGCGAACAGCCGCCATGGCGGTGAGCAACGACACGTGGGTGGACCCCCGGGGGCTGGGCGCCATGCCGGACGCCTACATCGCCATGGGTCAGACCGCCGAGAACGTCGCCACCGTCCGCAACATCAGCCGCCGGCGCCAGGACGAGTGGGGGGTGGTCAGCCAGAACCGGGCCGAGGAGGCCATCCGCCGGGGTGCCATCGACGCCGAGATCACCCCGGTCACCCTCCCGGACGGGACCGTCGTGAGCACCGACGACGGGCCTCGGGCGGGTGTCACCTACGACCAGGTCGCGGCGCTGTCGCCGGTCTTCCGACCCGACGGCACCGTCACCGCGGGCAACTGCTGCCCGCTGAACGACGGTGCGGCGGCCGTCGTCGTCATGAGCGACGCCCGGGCCGCCGAGCTGGGGCTGACCCCGTTGGCGCGGATCGTGTCCACCGCCGCCACAGCTCTGTCACCCGAGATCATGGGTCTGGGTCCGGTCGGAGCCTCGCGGCTCGCGCTGCAGCGGGCGGGTCTGGGCATCGCGGACATGGATCTGTACGAGATCAACGAGGCGTTCGCCGTCCAGGTGCTGGCCAGCGCCGACGACCTGGGGATGGACCTGGAGCGGCTCAACGTGCACGGCGGCGCCATCGCCTACGGTCACCCGTTCGGCGCCACCGGCGCTCGCATCACCACCACCCTGCTGACTGCGATGCGCGTCCGCGACGCGCAGTTCGGCCTGGAGACGATGTGCGTCGGCGGCGGGCAGGGCATGGCGATGGTGCTCGAGCGCCTCTGAGCACCGGGCTACGGCAGGGACCGCCTCAGGGTGGTGAGGGCCTCGGCTCGATGGCGCGCGCTCAAGCCCGCTTCCTGGTGGTCGTACACCACGACCGCGAGCTGATCCATCAGCACCGCAGGGCCGAGGTCCGGGACCGGCTGCTCGGGCCGGTGCGTCTGCGCGGCGGCCACCTCGTCGGCGAGACGCTGCACCGTGTGTCGCGCCACTTCGGACGCAGCAAGCGCGTGGCCCAGGGGCAGCTGCTGCCACCGCCGGACCACGCGCTCGAGCTCACGCTGGGCTCGCTCCGCCGCGTTCTCGGCGGAGCCGGTCATCTCAGTCGTTCTGCAGCACCGCGAACAGGCGCAGGAACTCGATGTACAGCCAGACCAGGCTGGCCACCAGCCCGTGACCCAGCAGCCACGAGTACTTCTCCGGAGCACCGGCGCCGACGGCACGGTCGATGGAGTCGAAGTCGATGGCCAGAGAGTAGGAGGCCATGCCGACCCCGAAGAGGCAGATGACGATCGCGAGGATCCCACCGCTGGCGTAGACGTTGCCGAAGCCGAGGAAGCTCGCGCCGATGTTGATGAGCAGGAACACCATGTAGCCCATCGCCATCATCCCGAAGATGCGGCGCGACTTGCTGGTGACCTTGATGAAGCCCACCTTCCAGGCCAGGAACATGCCGGCGAAGGTGCCCATCGTGGCGAGCACCGCACTGCTGACGATGCCCGGGTAGGAAGCGTTGAAGACCGCGCTCACCGCGCCCAGGAAGGCGCCCTGCAGCACGGCGTGAACCATGATCAACGGGACGTTGACCTTCTTGGAGAAGGCGATGGCGAACGACAGACCCAGCGAGCCGAACATGCCGACCAACCAGATCGGCATCGCCAACGGGTTCATCTGCGTGCTGCCCTCGGGGGGCTGCACGAAGAACCAGGTCGCGGCCGCCACCGTCACCACGATGCCGAACAGCATCAGGGACTTCATGATGACGTCGTCGAGGGTCAGCCGGCCGGTCTGTTGCGGCGTGGCCGGAGCCTGGCCGTACATCTGTTCCAGCTGCTCGTTCGACATCGACCCGGACTGGCCGCCGTACCCGCTGGGGGGTGGCGGGCCCTGACGCGGGGCGCCGCGCGGCGGTGCGTACTGCCCACCGCCCTGCTGTGGCGGGTTTCCGAAACCGGCGTAGCCGCTGGTCTCGCGGTCGATCCGGTTGAACACCGGGTTGGTGGCCATCTGCCCTCCGTAGTCTCTGGTGCGAGTGCGCTGCGCACACGCATCTAGGTGGTACATAGTAGAGCGTTTGACGTCGCCCCGGTGTTCCCGGACATCTGTGCTCGACGTGCCCCCGGCGGGGTTCGAACCCGCACTGGGCCCATTTTAAGTGGGCTGCCTCTGCCGGTTGGGCTACGGGGGCCGCTCCGGTGCGCGTGAGTGTATCGCCGCGGCGTGTTACAGCCGGGCGATGACGGCGTCGAGCATGGGCTCGGTCAAGCGTCCGGTGAAGGTGTTCTGCTGGCTGACGTGGTAGCTCGCGAACAGTTCGATGCGGCGCCCGTCGCCGGTCGTCAGCCCGGTCTGCGCCCCGTGGCCGAACCGGGGCTTGGGCCGCGGCACCTGCCAACCCAGCGCGCGGGCGGCGGCGATCGTGGCGTCCCAGGCGATCGAGCCCAGGGCCAGGACCGAACGCAGCGTCGGCTCGGCCAGGCCGAGGTCCCGCGCCAGCCACGGGCGGCAGGCCGCGCGCTCCGCACCGGTGGGTGCATTGCCCGGTGGCGCGCATCGCACGGCGGCCACGATCCGCGCCCCGCGCAGACGCTGCCCATCGCCACTGTGCCTGCTGCCCGGCTGCTCGGCGTACCCGGCGCGGTGCAGAGCGGAGTAGATCCAGTCGCCGCTGCGGTCCCCGGTGAACATGCGGCCGGTCCGGTTGGTGCCGTTGGCCGCCGGCGCCAGCCCGACCACGAGCACGGAGGGTGCCGGGTCGCCGAAGCCGGGCCCGGGGCGTCCCCAGTAGGGCTCGTGAGCGAACGAGGCTCGTCGCCCTTCGCGGGCCACGCTCTCGCGCCAGTCGACCAGGCGCGGACACGCCCGGCACACCGAGACCCGGGCGTCGAGCTCGGGCACGTCGCCGGCGGAGGCGGCCAGCGCCGCCACCTGCTCAGGGTCACCGGCGCGCCGGGTGGCGGCCGTGGCCGGGTCGCCCGGCCAGCCGGCGCCGGGGGGAACCGGCGAGTCGAAGTACTGGCCGGTCATCGGGTGGGGCTCGCCCTGGTTCATCCGCCTGTGGGCTCGGGAGCCACCTGAGACCACGCCATGCCGTCCAGGATGTCGTGCTCGGAGGTCCGCACCGTGCCGATCCCCGAGTCCCGGACGAGGCGCTGCACCACCGTGCGCCAGATGAGCGCTCCGGCGCCGATCACGTCCACTCGCCCCGGGTGCATGTACCCGGCGGCGGCACGGGTGTCCCGGTCGTCCCGCAGCAGGCCGGTGGCCGCGTCGACGACGTCCTCGACCGGCAGCACGGACCCGTGGATGCGCACCGGGTCGTAGGCGTGCAAGCCCATCGCCCGCGCCGTCACCGTGGTCACCGTGCCGGCCAGCCCGATGAGCGTCCCCACCCCGCCCAGGTCCACGGTGGCGGTCACCTCGTCGATCGCCCCCGTGATGTCGGCCAGGCACGCCCAGACCTCTTCCTCGGTGGGAGGGTCGCTGCGCAGGTGCCGCTCGGTCATCCGGACGCACCCGATGTTCACCGACGTGGCCTGCTCGAGCGCACCGGCGCCCCGGACGAACTCGGTCGAGCCACCCCCGATGTCCACGACCAGGTAGGGAGCGGGCACGAGCGCCCCATTCAGCTCGGCGGTCGCCCCGGCGAAGGACAGCGCAGCCTCCTCCTGACCGCTGATCACCTCGACCGTGGTGCCGAAGTCGCCGAAGATCTCGGCGATGCCGTCGGTGAAGTCGCGAGCGTTGGCGGCGTCCCGGGTCGCCGAGGTGGCCACGAAGCGGACGGACCGCACGCCCGTCGACCGGCACTGCTGCGCGTACCGGTGAGCCACCTGGAGGGTCCGTTCCACCGCCGCGCTGTCGAAGCGGCCGGTGCGGTCGACCCCTGCGCCCAGCCGGACGACGTCCATGGTGCGCACCACGTCGCCGACCGGCTGCTCCGCTCCAGGGTCGACGTCGGCGACCAGCAGGCGGATCGAGTTCGTCCCGCAGTCCACCGCGGCCACGCGCTGCGGGCCGCTCACGAACCTGCCCCCTCGTCATCCACGTCACCCGTCAGCCTCGCCGCGCAGCAGCTGTCGCTCCACCATGACCCGAGGGCCGCGACGGCCTCGTCGCCCAGCGGGTTGACCCCGGGGCCGGTGGCCAGACTGTGCGCGACCAGCACGTGCAGGCACTTCACGCGGGTGGGCATGCCACCGGCCGACACGCCGGCGAGTCGGGCCGGGGTCCCCAGCTCGGCTCGTCTGCGTAGGTAGTCCTCGTGCGCCGAGTGGTAGGCCCGGGCCAGCGGGCCGCTGGGGTCGTTCCTCAGACGCTGTGTCATCTCGGCCATCATCCCTTCGCTCTCCAGTCTCGAGACAGCCGCGGTCAGGGCCGGGCAGGTGGCGTAGAACAGCGTGGGGAACGGGGTGCCGTCCGGAAGCGTGGGGCGGGTGCGCACGACCGCCGGGCATCCGCAGGGACATCGGTAGGCAATGTCGACCACGCCGCGGGGTGGTCGACCGAGCTGGACCCGCACCGTCTCCAGGTCGCGCCGCAGCCGGGTCTCAGGGGGCATCGGGCGCGGTCTCCGGCAGCCCTTCGTTGGCGGTCCTGATCGACTCCCACATCTCCCCGTACCACGGGCGGGACTCGTGCACGTCGTTGGTCACGGCCGTCATCCCGGGGACCGGCTCGGTCAGCATCTCGCCCGTGTCGTCGACCACCGTGAAGGCGACTTCGCCAGGACGGACGAACCGCAACCGCTCCCGGGCCCGCCGCTCGATGACGTCGGGGTTGTTCCACTCCCTTTTCTGCTTCTCCAGCTCGGCGATGTCGGCGCGTTGAGCCTCGATCTGGCGCTCCAGCCTGCTGACCTCGCGGCGTTGTTCAACAAAGCCGGAGACGGTCGGGAACAAGAACACCCCGAGGAGCACGAGCACCAGCGACAGGGCGGCCAGGCGCCACACCTGCGGCGCACCCCCGCGTCCCGGGGGCGAACCCGTGGCGCCGTGGGCCGACGGCGCGCCCGGGCGGGTGCCGGCACGCGAGGTCTGCGGGCGCGAGTGCCCGGGTCCTCGCCGCGCCGGCCCGGCTCGCTTGGGCGGTGCGGTGCGGGCGGCGCCCTCAACCCGCTGGCTGGCCGCCCGTCGCTTGCTGCTCCCCGCCGAGGCCATCGACACCGGCTCCGGATCAGGCGCTGAACCGAGGGAAGGCCTCGGCCCCGGCGTAGTGGGCTGCCTCGTCCAGCTCCTCCTCGATCCGCAGCAGCTGGTTGTACTTCGCCACGCGCTCGGAACGGGCCGGGGCCCCGGACTTGATCTGGCCACAGTTGGTGGCCACCGCGAGGTCGGCGATCGTCACGTCCTCGGTCTCGCCGGAGCGGTGGCTCATCATGCACCGGAAACCGTGGGTCTGAGCCAGGGTCACCGCGTCCATCGTCTCGGTGACCGAGCCGATCTGGTTGACCTTGACCAGCAGCGCGTTCGCGGACCGCTCGCTGATGCCGCGTTGCAACCGGGTGGGGTTGGTCACGAAGAGGTCGTCGCCGACCAGCTGCACCCGGCCACCGAGGCGGTCGGTGATCGTGGTCCACCCGCTCCAGTCGTCCTCGTCGAGCGGGTCCTCGATGGAGACCAGCGGATAGTCCTCGACGAGCTGGGCGTAGTAGTCGGTCATCTCGGCGGCCGTCTTGACCTGGCCCTCGAAGGAGTACTGGTTGTCCTCGCAGAACTCGGTCGCGGCCACGTCCAGGGCCAGGGCGATGTCGCTGCCGGGGGTGTAGCCGGCCTTGGTGACCGCCTCGAGGATGAGGTCGAGGGCCTCTCGGTTGGAGCCCAGGTCGGGCGCGAATCCGCCCTCGTCGCCCAGGCCGGTGGCCAGGCCTCGCTCTTTGAGCACCGACTTCAGCGCGTGGTAGACCTCCGCCCCCCACCGCAGCGCCTCGCGGAAGGACCCGGCGCCGACCGGAGCGATCATGAACTCCTGGATGTCCACGTTGGAGTCGGCGTGCGACCCGCCGTTCAGGATGTTCATCATCGGCACCGGCAGCACATGCGCGTTGGGCCCGCCGAGGTAGCGGAACAGGGGCAGCCCAGCGCACTCGGCGGCGGCCTTGGCGACCGCGAGCGAGACGCCGAGGATGGCGTTGGCGCCCAGCTTCTCCTTGTTGTCGGTGCCGTCGACGGCCACCATCTCGTGGTCCACGAGGCGCTGCTCGCTGGCGTCGAAGCCCAGCAACCGCGGCTCCAGGTCGTCCATCACGGCCTGGACAGCCTCCTGCACCCCCTTGCCGA
Organism: Ornithinimicrobium sp.; assembly: GCF_035267225.1. Classification (GTDB taxonomy): domain Bacteria; phylum Actinomycetota; class Actinomycetes; order Actinomycetales; family Dermatophilaceae; genus Ornithinicoccus. The sequence goes on along the minus strand of NZ_DATFMA010000121.1, from coordinate 1,264 downwards.
GGTAGCGGCTGGTGTCACCGTCCCGGCGCTCCACGGCCTCGAACTGCCCGGTCGAAGCGCCGGACGGAACCGCCGCCCGGCCCACCGTGCCGTCGTCCAGACCGACCTCGACCTCCACGGTGGGATTGCCACGCGAGTCCAGGATCTCGCGGGCGATGATGGCGTCGATGACGGCCATGGGGCACTCCTGACGGCGGGGTGGGCGTGGACGGGGCTCGCGCCAGCCAGCCTAGCCGCCGAGGGGGAGGCGGCGGTGTACCAACCCGCGCCGTGGTCGGGCCCGTCAGGGGTCGCGGTCGCCGGTCCCGATCTCGCGGCTGGAGGACTCCACCGCGCGCAGAGTCTGGCGCAGGGCGTTGCCGGGGTCGATCCCCTCCTCCTGGCCCCGCACCACCGCCCTGAGCAGGTCGGCGGCCAGGCGTCCCGACGGGCCGTGCTCCCCGGCCAGGGCGATCTGTTCGCCGAGCCACGCCCCGTGGCCGGCGCGGGTCAGCCGTGAGGTCACCTTCACCGCGCGAGCGAGGTCGGGCATCCCGGCCGGGATGCCGTCCACCGGATGCTCGCGATCGGGCTTCTCGGCCCGCTTCAGCTCGGTCCACCTCGACTCCACCGAGTGCGGACTCTCGGCGCTCGCTCCCGCGAAGACGTGCGGATGCCGGCGGATGAGCTTGTCCACCAGCGCTGCCGCGATGTCGTCGATGTCGTAGCCGTCCTCGGCCTCCTCGGCGACCCGCGCGTGGAAGAGCACCTGCAGCAGCACGTCTCCGAGCTCTTCCAGCGCGTGCTCCCGGTCCCCGGACTCCAGCGCCTCCACGCACTCGTACGTCTCCTCGACCAGGTAAGGCACCAGCGACTCGTGGGTCTGCTCCGCGTCCCAGGGGCAGCCTCCCGGCGAGCGCAGCCGGTCCATCACCGTGACGGCGTCGAGCAGCCGCGCGCCGGGGACGTCCCAGGAGCCGATGAGCACCTCCAGCTCAGGCGGGTCCTCGCGGCCGGCGAGCTCGGAGGCGAGGGATTCGCTCAGGCCCGGGTCGGCGTCCAGCGAGCCCACCCACACGACTCGACCACCATCGGCCAGATCGACCAGGCGACGCGCCAGGACAGGTGCCGGCTCGTCCCCGACCGCGTGCACCTCATACCCGGTGGCTGCGACCACGCTCGCGGTGCTCGCGGGCTCCAGAGTGCGGGCATAGAGCCCGGTGGCCTGCTCGAGGGACTGCCAGGCCTGATACGAGAGCAGCCCGGGCGCCACCCGGGGGGAGGT
>NZ_DATFMA010000120.1:0-3324 GCF_035267225.1 Ornithinimicrobium sp. | reverse complement strand
GCTTGCGGCGCACCTTCTCGGTGAGCTGGCCACCCTCCTCGTAACCCACGTACCCCGGGGGCGAGCCGAACATCCGCGAGACGGTGTGCTTCTCGGAGTACTCGGACATGTCCAGCGTGATGAGGGAGTCCTCGTCGCCGAAGAGGAACTCCGCCAGCGCCTTGGCCAGCTCGGTCTTGCCGACCCCGGTGGGGCCGGCGAAGATGAACGACCCGCCCGGACGGCGAGGGTCCTTCAACCCGGCACGCGTGCGCCGGATCGCCTGGGAGATCGCCTTGATGGCGTCCTCCATGCCGACGATCCGCTTGTGCAGCTCGTCCTCCATGTGCAGCAGCCGCGAGGACTCCTCCTCCGTCAGCCGCATGACGGGAATGCCGGTCGAGGCCGCCAGCACCTCGGCGATGAGCTCCTCGTCGACCTCGGCCACGACATCCATGTCGCCGGCCTTCCATTCCTTCTCCCGGGCCGCGCGAGCCTGGGTGAGCTTGTGCTCCTCGTCGCGCAGCCGGGCCGCGAGCTCGAAGTCCTGACCGTCGATCGCGGCCTCCTTCTCGCGCTTGGCGTGGGTGATCTTGTCGTCGAAGTCGCGCAGGTCCGGCGGCGCCGTCATCCGGCGGATGCGCAGCCGCGCCCCGGCCTCGTCGATGAGGTCGATCGCCTTGTCCGGCAGGTAGCGGTCGTTGATGTAGCGGTCGGCCATGTTCGCCGCGGCCACCAGCGCCGAGTCGGTGATCGAGACCCGGTGGTGGGCCTCGTAGCGGTCCCGCAGACCCTTGAGGATCTCGATCGCGTGGGCCAGGTTGGGCTCGTTGACCTGGATCGGCTGGAAGCGGCGCTCCAGCGCGGCGTCCTTCTCGATGTGCTTGCGGTACTCGTCCAGCGTGGTCGCGCCGATGGTCTGCAGCTCGCCCCGGGCCAGCATCGGCTTGAGGATGCTGGCCGCGTCGATCGCACCCTCGGCGGCTCCGGCCCCGACGAGCGTGTGGATCTCGTCGATGAACAGGATGATGTCGCCCCGGGTGCGGATCTCCTTCAGCACCTTCTTCAGACGCTCCTCGAAGTCACCGCGATAGCGGCTGCCGGCCACGAGTGCTCCGAGGTCAAGGGTGTAGAGCTGCTTCTCCTTCAGCGTCTCCGGCACCTCGCCACGGATGATGTCACTGGCCAGGCCCTCGACCACGGCGGTCTTGCCCACGCCGGGCTCCCCGATCAGCACCGGGTTGTTCTTGGTCCGCCGGGACAGCACCTGCATGACCCGCTCGATCTCGGCCTGCCGCCCGATGACCGGGTCCAGCTTGCCCTCCCTGGCGGCCTGGGTCAGGTTGCGCCCGAACTGGTCCAGCACGAGGGACCCGGCCTGCTGGCCCTCCTGTGCCCCGGCTCCGACGCCCGCGGCCGCCGTCTCCTTGCCTTGGTACCCGGACAGCAGCTGGATCACCTGCTGGCGCACCCGGTTGAGGTCGGCCCCCAGCTTGACCAGCACCTGGGCCGCGACACCCTCACCCTCGCGGATCAGCCCGAGCAGGATGTGCTCGGTCCCGATGTAGTTGTGCCCCAGCTGCAGCCCCTCGCGCAGCGACAGCTCGAGGACCTTCTTGGCTCGGGGTGTGAACGGGATGTGGCCGGTCGGGGACTGCTGGCCCTGCCCGATGATCTCCTGCACCTGCTCGCGCACCGCATCGAGGGAGATCCCCAGCGACTCCAAGGCCTTGGCCGCGACGCCCTCACCCTCGTGGATCAGCCCCAGCAGGATGTGCTCGGTGCCGATGTAGTTGTGGTTGAGCATGCGAGCTTCTTCTTGCGCCAGCACCACGACGCGCCGGGCTCGGTCGGTGAACCGTTCGAACATGGTTTCTCCTGACGTTCGAGAGAGTCTCGATGGTACGGGTCGTTCCTCACTCCAACGTGAGCCCAGCGTCGACTGTTCCACAGCCGGTCGTCCCGCGCGGGGGTGTTCGCCCACGGCGGAAGCACGGCGGCACCGCGCGGCTGGGGTGGGCTCGTGACCGGCTCACCCTGCCTTGCCGCGCCCGGCCTTCGCCCGGTCCACACTGCGCTGCAAGGCCGCCAGCAGGTCGACCACCTCCCCGGAGTCGTCCTGATCGCCCTCGCCAGCCGCCTGGTGCACCTCACCCCCCTCGATCTTGCGTGTCACGAGCGCCTCGACGGCCTCCTTGTAGTCGTCGACGTGCTCCGAGGGCTCGAAGTCGCCGGCCATCGAGTCCACGAGCATCCGGGCCATCGCGACCTCGGACTCCTTCGGCTCGCTCACCTCGTCCAGGTGGTTGAGCTCTGCGCTGTCCCGCACCTCGTCGGGCCACAAGAGGGTCTGCAGCACGATGACGTCCTCGAGCACTCGCAGCACGGCCATCGTCATCCGGCTGCGCACCGAGACCGTGACCACCGCCACCCGCTCGCTCTCCCGGAGCGCCTCGCGCAGCAGACCGTACGCTTTGGCCCCCATGGCATCCGGCTCGATGTAGTAGGCCCTGTCGTACAGGATGGGGTCGATCTGAGCGCTGGGGACGAAGCTCTCGACCGCGATCTCCTTGCTGCTGCGATGCGGCAGGGTCGACAGGTCCTCATCGGTCAGGATGACCGTGGTGCCGTCCTGCGCCTGGTATCCCTTGGCGATGTCGCGGTAGGCCACCTCCTCCCCGTCCGCCTGCGCCACCCGCTTGTAGCGCACCCTGGAGCCGTCGGAGGCGCGCACCTGGTGAAAGCTCAGGTCGTGGTTCTCGGTCGCCGAGTACAGCCGGACCGGTACGTTGACCAGCCCGAACGACACCGCTCCCTTCCAGATGGCTCGCATTCGTTCAATATGGACCCATGAGACCGATGCTCGCCACCTCGGGCGAGGCCACCGGCCCCCAGGATCTGCCGCATGGGCCGCAGTGGGCTCACGAGATCAAGTGGGACGGAGTGCGGTTGCTCGCCGACGTGCGAAAGGGCCAGGTCGTACTGCGGACCCGGTCCGGGCGCGACGTGAGCGCCGGCTTTCCGGAGCTGGCACGTCTGGCCGACCTGGCCGAGGATGTGCTGCTGGACGGGGAGGCCGTCGCCTTCGTGAACGGCGAGCCCTCCTTCACCCATGTCGTGCATCGCGTTCACGCGGGGACGGGCCGTCGCGCCCGAGCGGACCCGCAGACCGGTGTTCGCACACACCCGGTGACCTTCGTGGCCTTTGACCTGTTGCGGCTCGACGGGCTGGAGGTGACCGGCCTGCCGTGGACCGACCGGCGAGCAGCGCTGGAGGACCTCTGGTTCCCCGCAGGCTCACGGACCCTGTCGCCGGTCCACGAGGATGCCGCGTCTCTGTGGTCG
>NZ_DATFMA010000119.1:0-54527 GCF_035267225.1 Ornithinimicrobium sp. | reverse complement strand
ATGGCCCTGGGAGTGCAGATCGAGGGGCTCGGCACCACGACGCTGACCGTGCGGGGCGTCGAGGAGATCGACATGGACATCGAGTACTCCCCCTCGGAGGACCCGATCGAGGCGATGAGCCTGCTCGCGGCCGGCGTGGTCACCGGCAGCGAGATCACCATCCGCCGCGTGCCGATCGAGTTCATCGAGATCGAGCTCGCCGTCCTGGACACCATGGGCCTGCGCTACGAGCTCACGCCCGAGTACAAGTCCGCGAACGGCGTGACGCGCCTGGTGGACCTGACCACCGTGCCAGGCCCGCTGCACGCGCCGCTGGACAAGATCCACCCGTTGCCGTTCCCTGGCCTGAACATCGACAACCTGCCCTTCTTCGCCATCATCGGAGCGTGCGCGACAGGCTCGACGATGATCCACGACTGGGTCTACGAGAACAGGGCGATCTACCTCACCGAGCTCACGACCCTCGGCGCCAAGGTCCACCTGATGGACCCCCACCGAGTGATGATCGAGGGGCCCACCAAGTGGCGGGCCGGAGAGATCATGTGCCCGCCGGCCTTGCGCCCCGGGGTGGTCATCCTGCTGGCGATGCTCGCTGCGCCCGGAGTCTCGGTGCTGCGCAACGTGTACGTCATCAACCGCGGGTACGAGGACTTGGCCGCGCGTCTCAACGCACTCGGTGCGGGGATCCAGACGTTCCGCGACATCTGAGCGCGGCGGCTATCCGCCGCTGACCGAGGGGAGGACGACCGTCTTGATCCCGGTCCCGAGGCGGACCGCCTCGAGCGCGCGGGGATAGTCCTCGAGCGCAAAGCGCGAGGTGACCAGGAGGGCGGCGTCGAGCAGGCCGGTGGCGAGCAGCTGTGCCGCTGCGTCCATGCTGTGCTGCAACGACATGGTCCCGGTGATGGTGATCTCGTGCCGGTAGACCCGGTGCGCGTCGTAGTCGATGCGTGTGCCCTCCGGCGGGACGCCCAGGTGCAGGAAGGTCCCTCCGGGGGCGACGCGCGGAAGCCCGTCCGCGATGGCCGCCACCACTCCCGTGCAGTCGATGACGACGTCGTAGCCGTGAGCCTCAGCGTGGATCGCCTCGTCACCCGGTGCCGACACGTCCAGCTGCATCGACCGGGCCACCCCGCGCCGCTCGGCCTTCGGCTCGACGATGCGCACGGTGCTCGCGCCGCTGCGCTGCGCCAGCCGGCCCATGACCAGACCCATGGTGCCCGCCCCGTAGAGCAGGTAGCGCTCGGCACGACGACGGGGCAGGGAGTCGAAGGCGTGGACGGCGCACGCCACCGGCTCGGTCAGCGATGCCAGCACCGGATCGGTGTCGGGCGGCAGCGCCACGCAGTTCTGCGCCGGCGCGAGGACGTACTCGGCGGCCCCTCCGGCCTGGGTCACTCCGATGGCGGCGAACCTCTCACACAGGTTGACCCGGCCACGGCGGCACGCTGAGCAGGCGTGGCACGGCAGCGAGGGGTCGACGACGACCAGGTCTCCGACCGACACGAGCCCGACGTCCTCCCCGATGGCCACGACCGTCCCGCTGATCTCGTGGCCGGGGACAAGGGGCAGCCGGGGCGCGAAATCGCCGCCCAGAATGTGCAGGTCGGTGCCGCACACCCCCTCGGCTGCGACCTGCAGCACCACCTCGCCCGGTCCGGGAGCGGGGTCGGGCACGTCCTGCACGTCCACCACCCCCGGCGCGCTGATCACGGCGGCTCGCATCGCGATGACCCCTTTCCTGGCGGTGGACGCAGATCGATCCTGCCACGCTCGCGCGCGGTTCTGGCAGGATCGCCTCAGGAGGAGGCGCACTGCCGCGCCCCCGGGTTCAGGAGACGTGACATGAGCATCATGACGGGCACCGTGATATGACCGGTAGCAACGGGCACCAGGTGCTCGCTGAGACCGACGGCAACTCTTTCGCCTCGCTGCGCCAGCGCCCGACCTCGCGAGCGGAGCGCACAGCCATGGGCAAGGCGCTGCGCAAGAAGGTGCCCCGGCGCTCGCTGGCGATCTGGGACCCACCGGAGGACCGCCCCGACCCCATCACCCTGCTGAACCGATCGCACCAGGGCCGGGTCGACGAGCTGGTCCCGATCCGCGTCGGCCGGATGATCGCCTCGCCGTACGGCTTCCTGCGCGGCACCGCGGTGGTCATGGCGGACGACGTCTCCCGCATGGCGGCGACCGGGATCCAGCCGGTCATCTGCGGTGATGCGCACCTGGGCAACTTCGGCCTGTACGGCTCACCCGAGGGTGAGCTGGTGCTGGACCTGAACGACTTCGACGAGGCACACCCCGGGGGCTGGGAGTGGGACGTGCGCCGCCTGAGCGCCAGCATCTGGGTCGCCGGGCGGGAGAACGGCCTCGGCGAGAACCAGTGCCGCGACGCGGTGGAGTCGTGCGTCGCGGCCTACCGCGGGGAGGTGCGGTTCCTGGCCGACCGACCGCTGCTGAAGCGCTCCTACAACCGGCTCGACGTGGACCGGCTGCAGGAGAGCGCGACCGAGAAGGAGCTGCGCAAGGCGATCAAGAAGTCGGTCAAGAAGGCCAAGAAGCGCACCAGCGACCGCGCGGTGCCCAAGTTCACCTACCAGGAGGAACAGGGCAAGCGCATCATCGCCGAGAACCCGCCGCTCATCCAGCGCGTGACCGACACCAAGGCCGAGCTCATCGGGGCCGCGCTCGACCGCTACCTGGGGACCATCGAAGCGCACTGGGCGCGGGTGCTCGGCGGCTACACGATCCAGGACATCGCACACAAGGTGGTCGGCGTCGGCAGCATCGGGCTGCGCGCCTACGTGGTGCTGCTCGAGGGCTCCAACGACGACGACCTGGTGTTCCTGCAGATGAAGCAGGCACGGCGGTCGGTGCTGGCCAAGTACGTCCACGGCGACTCCGCCTGGCACGCCCACCAGGGCCAGCGGGTGGTGGAGTACCAACAGGCCCTGCAGACCGTCAGTGACCCGCTACTGGGCTGGACCACCGTGGACAACCGGCAGTACTACGTGCGCCAGTTCCGCAACATGAAGGGCACCGTGCCACTGGACGCTCTGGACGGTAAGGCCCTGTCCGACTACGCCAGCATCGTCGGGCAGCTGCTGGCCAAGGGACACGCCCGCACCAGCGGTGCGTCCATGATCGCCGGCTACCTCGGCAAGGGCCGGAACGTGGATCGCGCGATGGGGGACTTCGCCCGGGCCTACGCCGACCAGACCGAGAGCGACCACGCCCGCCTGGTGCACGCGGTCAAGTCCGGCCGGGTTCCGGTCACCGAGGGCGCGCTGGAGAAGATGGGGTCGGCGTTCCGCCCCGGCTCGTGAGGCGAAGCGGGGCGCGGCGCGCGTACCTCGAGCACAGTGGGCCCCTCGCCATGGCTCACCGAGGCTTCTCCCGGGAGGGCCTGGAGAACTCGATGACCGCCTTCGGGTCCGCAGTGGACCTGGGCTACCGCTACCTGGAGACCGACACCCACGCCACCAGCGACGGGGTGGCGGTGGCTCTGCACGACGCCACGCTGGACCGGGTGACCGACGCCACCGGCGCCATCGCCGACCTGCCGTGGCGTGCGGTGTCCCGCGCGCGCATCCACGGACGCGAGCCGGTGCCACGCCTGGAGGAGCTCCTCGGTGCTTGGCCCGAGGTGCGGCTGAACATCGACGCCAAGAGTGACCAGGCCGTGGTCCCCCTGGTGGCGGCGATCGAGCGGGCCGGTGCCCACGACCGGGTCTGCATCGGGTCGTTCTCCGACCGGCGACGGCGCGAGGTGCTGCGACGGCTCTCGCGCCCGGTGGCCACGTCGGCCGGGACGCGAGCCGGGGCCGCATTCCGCCTGGGCAGCACGGTCCCCGGCGCCGGCGGACGCCGTCTCGCCGCGGCCGCGCTGCGGAACATCGATGCCCTCCAGATGCCGCTGACCCACCGGGGGGTGCCCGTGGTGACGGCCACGACGCTGGCCACGGCGCACGCCAGCGGGGTGCCGGTCCACGTGTGGACGATCAACGACCGGACACAGATGGAGCGCCTGCTCGACCTGGGGGTGGACGGGCTGATCAGCGACCGCGCCGACGTGCTCAAGGACGTGCTGGTGGCCCGAGGGCAGTGGGTCTAGCCGCAGCCGGTGAACCGCCACAGAGACGCGTGGCCGCCGGTGTCGACGAGCTCGAACCCGGGGCGGTCGGTGGTGATCTGGCGCAGACCGGGCGTCTCCTCCTCCCACTTGGCCCCTTCGGAGAAGGTGAGGGTGTCGGCGTACACGTGGGTGACACCGAGAGCACGGACGGCCTCGCAGACCGCCGGGTTGGTGGGCCATCGGTCGAACTCCCGCGCCAGCAGCAGGCGCTCGGGCGAGCCGGCGATCGGGGTCAGCTGCGGGTAGACCACCTCAACGTCGCTGCGCGCGAGCAGGAACGGCAGGCCGGCCGTGGGTTCGCCCAGCACCACCGCGTCCTCGGGCAGCGTGGTGGCCGCCCGGTCCACCATCGCGATCTCCTCGGGCTCCAGCATGGTCCCCCACGCGATCGGCCAGGACGAGTAGGTGGAGGCCATGACCTGGGTGTGCATGGGCCAGCGGAACCCCGACGACGCGGTCCCGAGCGCGACCACCAGGGCCAGCGCGGCCGCGGTCACGGGCACGCGTGGGCCGACGGCGATCCGCCGCACGAGCCAGGCACCGCCCCCGGCGGCCAGCATGATGGCCGGGACCAGCATCACCTGGTTGATCCGTGAGGCCTGCGTGTACCAGAAGCCGGCGAGGACGCGCGCCGGGTTGTCCGGTGGCCCCGCGGCCAGGAGCGTCAGCCCGGCGGCGACCGCGAGCGCGACGATGAGCCACCGCGCGTGACGGTGCGCCAGGCTCACTGCCACCCCCACGAACACCAGCACGGTGGCGGCGACGTTGACCGCAGTGACGTCGTAGACGTAGATCAGCGGATGGTCCAGCAGCAGGGCACGGATCCCCGGCCAGTAGCTGTCCTGTCCGCCGCGCTGGTACGCCACCGTCGCGGCCACCCGGGGGGAGGCGAGCACCAGCGTCGTGGCGACGGCGGCGCCGCCGACCACCGCAGCGGCGACGAGCGACACCGAGACCCGGTGGCCGCCCCGCCAGAGCCGACGGGCCTGCCCTGCGGCGAGCACCACGGTCACCGGCACGGCCAGCAGCGCCAGGGAGAACAGGCCCGAGGGATGGGAGAGCACCACCCCGCCGAGGCAGGCCAGCACGCCCAGCCCGTATGCGGTGTGCAGCCGCATCCCCAGGCTGCCGCGTAGCGCCGAGATGAGCAGGGCCACGGTGCCCGGCAGGCACGCCACCGACAGCGCGAACGGCCAGACCCCCAGCATCGACAGGGCGACGTCGGGGAACGCGACGTAGGTGGCGGCCAGCACCGGGGTGAGCAGCACCGGCAGAGCGTGAGCCGGCCACACCACCCGGGCCAGCGACACCAGCCCCAGCACCCAGACCACGCTGCCCAGCACCACCGAGGAGGAGTTCGCGGCCTCGGTGACCCCGTCGAACCCGGGGGCCACCGCGACGACCGAGTGCCACACGGTCGGGTAGTACGGCGCGATGGTGTCGGCGTACAGCGGAGCCAGACCCCCTAGGCTCGAGGCGTTTCCGGTCTCACGGATGAACCACATCGCGTTGAGGTGGAAGATGGGGTCCCACGCTTGCGGCGGCTGGTCGGCGTGCCGCATCCCGGTCATCATGCCCGCGGCGAGCACCCCCACCCCCAGCGTCGCCGAGGCGCCCAACCAGGCTTTCTCGGCGCCCCGCAGCGCCCGCTCCCCCGCCACGCGGACCGGCGGGTGGCGCAGGGTGCCCAGCGCGACGCCGACGAGGCCGGCGACCAGCCAGGTGAGTGCGGTGGACACCAGGAGCGTCCACAGCGTCCACGGCGCCCCCACGAGATCGGCCGCCACCGCACTGACGCCGACCAGGGCCGACGTCACCGCCACCGCGGCCCCCCATGCACCCAGGCCGCGTACCCCGAGTAGGCGCAGCACCCCCCAGCCGGGCACGAGGAACAGGGCCAACAGCCCGGCCAGGCCAGGCGCCACGAGGGCCCAGCTCATCCGGCGGCTCTCATCGGCCGGGGACGCCGGGCGTCTGGTCACCTCCGCCGATGGTGACCCTCGGAACGCCGCGGAAGGCCGCGGGGTCGGTCACGCCACGCCCGTCCAGGAGCAGCCGCAGCCCGGGCAGGTCGGCGGCGCGGAGACGGGCGTACTCGGCGTGGTCGGCCTGGACGACGGCCACGTCCACCTCCTCCCCCAGCCGGTAGGGCCGCCAGCCCAGCTCGGCCAGCTCTTCCGGTGCGTACAGCGGGTCGTGCACGCCGACCCGCGCTCCCCGGCGGTCCAGCGCAGCTACGGTGTCGAAGACGCCGGAGAATGCGGTCTCCTTCACTCCGCCGCGGTAGGCCGCGCCCAGCACGGCCACCCGCATCCCGTCCAGGGAACCGAGCAGCTGCGCCGCGCGTGCCACGGCGTACTCCGGCATGGCGGCGTTCTGCTCGCGCGCTGCACGGACGAGCGCAGCGTCCGGGTCGCCGGCCAGATAGAGCTGGGGGTAGACGGGGATGCAGTGGCCGCCGACCGCGATCCCCGGCCGGTGCAGGTGGCTGTAGGGCTGGGAGTTGCACGCCTCGATCACCCGGTCGACCTCGATGCCCGTGCGGTCGGCGAAGGTGGCGAACCGGTTGGCCAGCGCGATGTTCACGTCACGGTAGGTCGTCTCCGCCAGCTTGGCCAGCTCGGCCGCCTCCGCGCTGCCCATGTCCCACACTCCGTTGGGCCGGGGCAGGTCGTCGCGGGGATCGAAGCGGAGCGAGGAGCCGTAGAAGCGCCGGGCCACGTGAGCACCGGTCTCGCTCAGGCCGCCGACAAGCTTGGGGTAGCGCGCGAGGTCGGCGAACACCCGCCCGCTGAAGACCCGTTCGGGAGAGAACACCACGTGGACATCGGAGCCCTGGGTCAGCCCCGATTCGGCCTCGACCATGGGGGCGAAACGCCCGCGGGTCGTGCCTACCGGCACCGTCGTCTCGTAGGACACCAGGGCACCCGGGCGCAGATGCACGGCCAGGCTGCGGGTCGCCGCGTCCAGCGCGGTGAAGTCGGGGGCCGCGTCGGCGTCGACCACCAGAGGCACGACCACGACCACGACATCGGCGCCGGGGACCGCGCGGGCGTAGTCCGTGGTCGCGTGGAACCGGCCGTCGGCCCTGGCCTCGGCCAGACGTTCCGCCAGGTCGGCCTCCCCCGGGTAGGGACTGGCTCCCCCGTTCACCTGCTCTACCAGAGCCGCGTCGATGTCGACGCCGACCACGGTATGGCCGGCCGCAGCGAACTGCACGGCCAGCGGCAGCCCGACCTTGCCCAGCGCGACCACCGCGACCTTCATGTTGCTCCTTCGCCGGAATCGGGCCTCGTCGTGGGATGACGACGGGGACCGAGGATACGGGGCCTTCCTCGGTCCCCCTGGTCACAGGCCGCGGGTGAGGAACTACTTCACCTCGGATCGCAGGACGAACCGCAGCCCGATGGCCATCGGCACGAAGATCCAGATCAGCGACGTGACGCCCAGCTGGGCCCACATCTCGCCGGTCATCCCGTCCTCGTACAGGCGGGTCATCGCGAAGTTGACGTCCACCCACGGCTGCAGGTCGAGGAACCAGTCCTGGAAGGCCGCCAGGGTGCCGAAGACGCCGGGGAGCACCAGCGCGAACACGAAGTACCCCACGATGGCACCGGGTGAGCTGCGGATCACCACCCCGAGCATGAAGCCGATGGCCATCCCGAGGACGTTGGCCAGCAGGATGGTGGCGAACCGGGTCGCCGAGATGTCCCAGACCAGGTCGACGCCGGTGATCGCCGAGCCGACGACGTTGCCGAGGGCGCCCACCCCGAGAGCGACCAGCATCCCGGCCACCCCGACGATCAGCGCCGCGACGGCCTTGGCCCCGATGACACGGCCCCGCCGCGGGACGAGCGCGAAGGTGCTCAAGGCGGTGCGCTGGCTGTACTCGCCGGTCACCGACAGGATCGCGATGATCGGCAGGATGATCGACATGGGGATACCGACCGCCTGGGCGAACGCGTCGTAGGTGATGACCGGATCGGGCGCGAAGGCGATCACCGATGCGGTGGCGACGAGCGAGAGCAGGCCGACGGCGGCCATCAGCCAGAAGCCCGAGCGGGTGTCGAACATCTTCGTCAGCTCGACCCCGACCAGCCGCGTCAGCGGGATGGGCGCCCGGGGCCGGGTGGTCTCGCGGGTGGGCGGTGCGGTGGCGGTCTGCACGGTGGCGGTCATGCCGCTGCTCCTTCTCGGGCGGTCTCTGCGGTCAGGTCGAGGAACATCTCCTCCAGCCCCGCCCCGTCGGCGGTGCTCAGCTCGGTCAGTGCCACGCCGGCGCGCAGCGAGATCTGGCCCACGGTGGCGGGGTCGGCCTCGACCCGCAGCCCGTTCTCGCCCGACGGCGTCCACGCCACCCGGGCGTCGGCGAGGGCCGCGGCGAGATCGGGGCGCCGGGGCGTGCGCACGATCGTGCCGGCCCCGGCCAGGAGCTCGGCCTTGGTGCCCTGGGCCACGATCCGGCCTCGGCCGATCACCACCAGGTCGTCGGCGATGACCTCGATCTCGTGCAGCAGATGCGAGGAGAGCAGGACCGTGCCGCCCGCGTCGGCGAAGTCACGCAGCAGGTCGCGCATCCACCGGATACCGGCCGGGTCCAAGCCGTTGGCGGGCTCGTCCAGGATGAGGACCGACGGGTGGCCGAGCAGGGCGGCGGCGATCCCCAGCCGCTGGCGCATCCCGAGCGAGTAGTTGCGCACGCGACGCCCGGCCTCCTCATCGGTCAGGCTGACCCGCCGAAGCATCTGGTCCACGCTGTCGCGGGACAACCCCATGGTGCGCTGGACGATGGCGAGGATCTCCCGGCCGGAGCGTCCCGCGTGCTGCGCCGAGGCATCCAGGAGGACGCCCACCGCCCGCCCCGGATTCTCCATGTCCGTGAAGTGGCGACCGTTGATCCGCACGTCACCACCGGTGGGCTTGGTCAGCCCGACCATCATGCGCATCGCGGTGGACTTACCGGCGCCGTTGGGGCCGAGGAACCCGGTGACCCGTCCCGGAGCGGCGGTGAAGGACACGTCGTCGACAGCGGTGAAGCCGCCGTAGTTCTTGGTCAGGGACTCGATCTCGATCATGGTGTCCACTCTGGTGGGCCCGGCTCCGCCGCGATATCAGGGAGACCCCTGGCGCGAGCCCGATCCGACCCTGAGGCCACGATCGGGGTGCGGTCGCTCAGCGACTGGCCCACCACGACGCCGACATGAACCTCAAGGGCGCCTCCGGCTCCAGCATCGCCCCGAGACGCCCCGGCAGCAGAGTCTGCGGATGTCCGTGGCGACGTCGGGCACGGGCCCGCTCGAGAAGCGTGACCGCACTGACGTCGGAGGCGAGGATGGCGTCGATGAGTGCGTGGTCGGCGCGGGAGAGGGCGTCGCTCACCCCTGGCGCGGCGGCCAGCACATCGCGGCTCACCCGGGCCAGGGCCTCGCGCTGGGCGGCGCTCCACCAGGACGGGTCGGGGCGCCGCGAGACGGCGCCGAAGACATGGATCCGCAACAGCTTCGTCGCCACGGCGCGGCGCGTGCGCTGCGGGTAGGCAGCGAACCAGGCCTGGCCGAGCAGGTGGGTCACGAAACCGAGCTCCTCCTGGATCGGCCGGGCGGCGTAGGTGACGCGGTCAGCGGCGTCCTCCCCGATGACGTAGCCGGGCCCGCGCCCGTCCACGGCGACACGGCTCTCGCACCACAGACGGGTGACGTAGGCGACGTCCCCGCCGACGGGCATCCCCTCGGTCAGCGCGACGCCCAGCCGGGCCCGCGCCTGCGTCGAGACCAGACCCAGCGGCGCGCTGCGGTAGCTGAGGCGGTCGCGCACCGGGTCCACGAGCCGCGAGCGTCCCCGCGCGGGCCGGACGGGCGGGGTCGGCACACGACGCGCCGGTCGACCCAAGGCCAGGCGGGTCATCACGCAGTCCGCCCCGGACGCGCTGGCCAGCGCGAGCCATGAGTCGACCGCTCCGGCTTCCAGCCAGTCGTCCGAACCCAGCATCGACACGAAGTCACCCCGGGCGGCCGCGATCCCCGCGTTGAACGGCCCCGACGCGCTCGGCACCCCGTCGTGGTGCTCCAGCCAGGTGACCTGGCGTCGGTGCTCAGGCACAAGGCGGGCCGCGACCTCGTCGACCTCGATCCCGTGGCAGACGAGAGTCAGGCGGGTGCGCGCGGGGTTGCCCTGCACGACGCTGGCCACGGCTCGTGCCACCGGCCGGGATGCCGCGTGGACGGCAATCACCACGTCGACCGCGCTCATGCGCTCCCGGCCGCCCGCGTCGTCCTCGTCGTGGTCGTTGCGCTCTCCGTTCTCGCCGTTCTCGCTGCCAGGTCGTAGGCCTCGGCATACTGACCAGCCACGACACGAGGGGTGAACTGGTCACCGATGGTCGCGCTGACCTGCTCCGCGCTCATGCCCCGGCTGCGGGTGAGCACGTCGCCGACGGCGTCGGCGAAGGCTTCCGGATCCGCGGCGGACACACACCGGGCCACCCGGTCGTCCAGGTAGGCGACGTGCCCCCCGTTCGCCCCCACGACGACGGGGCGCCCGGCCAGCACGGCCTCGGCGCAGGCGACGAAGAAGTTCTCCCCGCGGGTCGGGCCGATGAAGACGTCCGCGTCACCGAGCTCGGACGCGACTGCGCGGGCGTCGGCGACGCCGACCAGGTCCACGAGGTCCGTGACGTCGCGCTCGGCGGCGCGCTGACGGATCTGCTGGGCCAGCGGCCCCTCCCCCACGAAGCGCAGCCTCGCGGGGGTCCCCCGGCGCACCAGCTCGCCCAGGGTGTCCACCGCGAGCAGGGGGTTCTTGCGCTCGATCAGGCCGCCGACGCTCACCAGGCGCAGCGGCTCACCTGGCTGGTCGCCGCGCCGCGACACCAGGGGGACGGGCCTCTCGGCGATACACGGCACGACCCTGGTGGGCCGGTCCCCCCGGATCCGGCGCACGGGCTCAACCAGGGACCCGGTCACGGCGGTGACCACGTCAGGACGACGCAACAAGGGCCGCAGCCCTGGCAGCGCGGCCCGCTGGGCCAGGGGGGCCAGCTGCGGCGAGCTGATCCCGGACCAGTGCTCGGTGTGCACCCAGGGCGAGCGCGGCCGCCACCAGGACAAGGCGAGCAACGTCGAGAAGGCCATCGTGTGGACCACGTCCGCACCGCGGCTCCACTGCGACAGCCGGTGCCCCGCGGCAGCGATCTGACGCGGGCTGGTGGTGCTCATGACCAGGCGCGTCACCGGGATCCCGTGTGGAGTGTCGTCTTCGCCCGACAGTCCATCTCGACCCCGAGGGCGCAGCTGGCCGGGTGGCACGAGGTGCACCACCGCCACCTCGTGCCCGGCGTCCGCCAGAGCCCGCGCATCGCGCAGCACGAAGGAACCGAGATGCGGGCGAGCTCGTGTCGGCAGCCACGTCGTCACGGCGAGCACGCGCATACCTCGTACGCTACTGGCATGGCAGCGTCGTGCGGGGGGAGCGCGACCGCCTCGGCGCGGGTGAACACGCTGCGGCATCCACGGTGGTGAGGCTCCTCAGCGTCGTCGGGGCCCGACCACAGTTCGTCAAGCTGGCGCCAGTGGCAGCGGAGTGTGCGCGGCGGAAGATCGACCACGTGATCGTGCACACCGGACAGCACTACGAGACGGCGCTGTCGGAGGTGTTCTTCACCGACCTCGGCATCGAGGACGCGCACGTCCACCTGTCGGTGGGCAGTGGCACCCACGGCGCACAGACCGCTGCCATCCTGGAACGACTCGAGCCGGTGCTGACCCAGCGCAGACCGGACTGGGTGATGGTGTACGGCGATACCAACTCCACCCTGGCCGGGGCCCTGACGGCGGTGAAGCTGCGGCTGCCGGTCGCCCACCTCGAGGCGGGGCTGCGCTCGTTCAACCGCGCGATGCCCGAAGAGCCCAACCGCGTGCTGACCGACCATGCGGCCGACCTGTTGCTGGCCCCGACCACCACGGCGATGCAACATCTCGCCGCCGAGGGACTCGGTTCGCGGTCGCGGCTCGTGGGTGACGTCATGGTCGACGTCCTGCACCGCCAGCGCGCCAGCCTGGGCCACGCGGACGCGGTGCTCGCACGGCTGCACGTGGTCGGGGGTACCTACTCGGTGGCGACCATCCACCGGGCCGAGAACACGGACGACCCCGTGCGACTGGAGGCGATCGTCGCGACCCTGGCCCGCCTCGGTCACCGTGTGGTGCTGCTGGTGCACCCACGGCTGCGTGACCGGGCCGCCGAGCACGGCGTCCGACTGGACCGTGGCGCTCTGCGCAGTCACGACCCCCTCGCCTACGCCGAGCTCGTGGCCCTGGTGGACCGCGCGCGTGGCGTCATCACCGACTCGGGGGGCCTGCAGAAGGAGGCTTTCGTGCTCGGCGTACCCTGCACGACGGTGCGGCGTGAGACCGAGTGGGTCGAGACCCTGGAGAACGGCTGGAACGTCCTGGTCGAGCCGGGGGCAGAGCTCGTCTCCGCGGCGTCCCGCCCGCGCCCCGAGCCCACCAGCGCCGCGCCCTACGGCACCGGCCGCGCCGCCGCGGCCGCCCTGGACGCCCTCGGCTGCTGACCGCGAGGGGCGGGTGGCTCGGTCTCGTGGAGCTGCTCGGCCCGGGTCCGGTCTCGAGGTGCTCGCGCACGGCCCTACTGTGGCGTTGTGGAAGCGCAGAGCATGTGGGAGCGGATGTTGGCCGGCGAGCCCTATGTCGCCGACGACCCGGACCTGGCGCGGGCGTCCGCGCGGGCGCATCGCCTGACGCACCGGCTCAACACGATGGACCCGACGCAGCACGAGGCAGTCCGGGCCGTTCTCGTCGAGCTGCTGGGGGCGTTCGGGGACGGCAGCGAGATCCGTCCGCCCCTGCACTGCGACTACGGGTTCCGGACGACGATCGGGGCACGCACGTTCGTGAACTGGGGCTTCGTCCTGGTGGACGTCGCGCGGGTGAGGATCGGGGACGACGTCCAGATCGGCCCCGGTGTGCAGATCCTGACCGCGACCCATCCGCTGGAGCCAGAGCCTCGCCGCCAGAAGTGGGAGGCATCACAGCCGGTCACCATCGGCGACAACGTGTGGCTCGGGGGCGGCGTCATCGTCAATCCCGGGGTCGGCATCGGTGCCGACACGGTGGTCGGGGCGGGCTCGGTCGTGACCCGCGACCTGCCCTCGGGCGTCGTGGCCGTGGGATCACCGGCGCGGGTGATCCGCGAGCTGTGAGGCGCCGTCGAGCGCCCCGCGGCGCCGCGTCCGCGCCCGGGGGCGGCCCTTGACGATCGCCTCGAGGTCATCGCGCCAGCCCGTGATCTGCTGCTCTGCACTGAGCGGCTCCGCCGCTGCATGGCTGGCTTGCTTGTAGCGCAAGACCTGCTCGTCGCTCAGCCCTTCGAGGGTGGCCGCCAAAGAGGCGGCCTCGAAGTCCGGCAGCACCACACCACACCCGTGTCGGTGCACGAGTCGGGCCATCTCCGGGCTCGGCCCCACCACCACCGCCAGCCTTGCCTGGACGAAGTCGAAGAGCTTGTTCGGAAGGGTATAGCGGTAGTTGAACGTCACCGGCGGCAGCACGAAGAGCCCGACGTCCGCCTGGGCCAACCGCGCGTTGAGCTGCGACGGCGCCACCGGGTCGCGCCAGCGCACCTGCGGCAGGTCAGCGCTGGCCGTTCGCAGCTCGGCCAGGTAGGCGGGGTCGTTGGGCATGAGGTAGAGGTCGAGGGTGACCGGGCGACGCGTGAGCCGGACGGCGTCGAGCATGACCTCCAGCGACCTACTGCGGCGGGCGAGCCCGGAGTGGACCAGCCGCAGCGGGTTTGCGACCGGTTCTGGGGCACGGTCGGCGTAGGGCGCGGCATTGGGCACCACCCGGGGGTCGAGGCCGAACTCGTTGCGGTAGGCGAACGCCAGGGCCTCGCCCACCGCGCTCACCGAGGCGGCACGGGTCACCCAGGTGCGCAGGATCCAGGCGTGGAACGGAGCGACGAAGCGACGCCACCGCCAGGAGTCCTCGTTCTGCCGCGTCGCGTACTCGTGCAGGTCGACGTGTACGCCGCGGGCCCCGAGAGTCATGGCCAGCGGCACGGTCTGGACGTCGTTGGCGAGCACGGCGTCCCAGCGCCCCGGGGTGAGCAGCCGGCGCGCCGCCGCCACCACGGGCGCCCGGTCGTAGGCGGCTTGCCACCGTCGCGCGACGAGCAGCGCCCGGTTGGTCCGCCAGGCCACGATGTCGTCGGGCAGGCGCAGATGCTCGACCACCCCGGCCGGTCGTGGCCCGTAGCCCAGGGTGGTGACGTCGAAGTCCTGCGCGAGAAGACCGACCTGACGCAGCACGCGGGCGTCACTGGCCAGCGGACTGAACGCGAGGACGAGCAGGCGAGGGCGCCTCACGGCCCGAGCACCCGGCTGTAGAGGCCGAGCAGGCGACGCGCTTCGCCGGCCCAGCTGATCTCGTGCGAGGCCGAGGCGGCCGCCCGGCGGTAGGGCTCGGGGCGCTCCAGGACGGCAGCGATGACCTCGGCCAGACGCGAGGGGCTGGACACGTCGACGACCTCACCGACCCCGTACCGGCGCACCAGCGACGCAAGGTCCGGCAGGTCGGCAGCGACCACCGGGACCCCCGCGTGGATGGACTCGAACACCTTGTTGGGCAGGCTGAAGCGGTAGCTGAGACAGACCGGGCGCACGATGACCACGGAGACGTCGGCGGTGGACAGCACCGCGGGGACGTCCCCTGGCTGCACCGCCGCCACGACGTGGATCCGTCGCTGCAGCCCGAGCTCGGCAGCGTGGGCGTGCAGCGTCGCCAGGTAGTCGGGTTCCCCGTAGCCCAGCAGCACCAGATGCACGCGCGAGGGCAGCAGGGCCAGCGCAGCCAGCGTCTCCTCCAGCCCGCGGGCCGTTGTCATCCGTCCGGCGTAGGCCACCACCTGCGCGTCGGCACCCAGGCCGGCTCGGTCCCGCAGCGAGACCGGCGCCTCGGCCTCGCCCTCGTCCTCGACCCCGCCCCGATGCACCCTCGCGGCAGTGAGCGGCGCGTTGCGGACCAGGGCCGGCTCCACAGGCAGCCGGTAGCGCCGCCGGAGCCAGGTGGCGATGGACGGGCTGACGGTGATCACACCATCGGCCCACCGCACACCAGCCCACTCGATCGCGGCCTCGACCCACGGCGCGACAGGTCGGTCGGGTCGCACGTTGCGGCGCAGCCACAGCTCGTGGGAGTCGTAGACGACCTTCGCTCCCGTGACGGCGGACAGAGCCATGGCCGGGGCCAGCGTGTTGCCGTCGCAGGCGTGGACGACGTGCGGCCGGTACGAGGCGGCGGACCGGAAAGCGTGCCACCAGTAGAGCGCCAGGCTCAGGGTCCGGTACGCCCGGAGCCACAGGTCCTGCACGATCCCCGGGGCCGGCGGTGGGCCGGGGGCCGGGCCCGTCGACGGCACGGGCCACGGAGCCGGCGGTGTCGCTGACGGCGCGTCGGCGAGTTCGGGCTGCGCGCGCCGACCGGTGACCAGGCGGGCCAGGCGCAGCAGGGCGGGAGCGGAGCGGGCGAGCTCGAACTCCGGGGCCCGCCGCACGGGGACTCCGTCGCCGACGACGCCCGGCCCCGGCGGATAGCCGGCCCGAGACCGGGCGACCGCGAAGATGCTCACCTGCGCTCCGGCCGCCCGCAGGCTGACCGCGGTCTTGAGCACGCGAGAGTCGTGAGCGGCGTGGTTGTACACCAGCACCGCCACCCGGGGCTCCTGCCCGGCCACGCGCGGCAAGGCGACCGGTTCAGCGGTCACGACCACGGTCCCCGGAGGGCCCGAGCCCGGCCAGCGCGGCCTGCTCGGCGAAGTCCGGCTCCGCGGCCACGACCTCATCGAAGCTCCCCCGCGCCACCAGGCGCCCCCGGCGCATGAAGCACACGAGGTCGCTGTGGCGAATGGTCGCGAGGCGGTGCGCGACGACGACGACCGTGACCTCGCCGTGCAGCTCGCGGATGGCGGCCCCGACGGCGGCCTCGGTGCTGGTGTCCAGGGAGGACGTCGCCTCGTCCATGACGAGAACCCATGGATCGGCATAGAGCGCCCGGGCCACGCCGAGCCGCTGCCGTTGTCCCCCCGACAGGCGCAGGCCACGTTCGCCCACGGCTCCGTGGATGCCGCCCGGGCGAGCCTCGATGGTCTCGAGCAGCTGAGCACGCCGCAAGGCCTCCCGCACCCGGTCCTCGTCGATGTCGTCGTCGCGCCAGCTCAGGGCGACGTTGCGAGCGACCGAGGCGTCGAACAGCGAGACCTCCTGGGGCACGTACCCGACCTGCCGACGCCAGCCGTGGACACGGTCGGCCAGCGTCGTGGTGCCGACGAGCACCTGGCCGGAGTCGGGCTCCAGCAGCCCGAGCAGAACGTCGACGAGGGTGGACTTGCCCGCACCCGACGGGCCGACCAGCGCCACGGTCTGCCCGAACGGGAGCTCCATCGATACCTCGTCCACCGCTGGGCGGTCGGCCCCGGGGTAGGTGAAGCTCACCGCCTCCAAGCGCAGCGACGCGGCGTCGTCGGGCCAGCCGTGCTCGTCGCCGGCCTGCGAGGGCGCGGGGTAGCGCTGACCCCGCTGGATCTCGTCCAGCACCTGCTGCGCGAACGGCACGTTCGCGCCCGTGGTCGCCATGATGGTCTGGAAGCGGGTCAGCGAGGGAATGATCCGGAAACCCGCCACGGCGAAGAGCGCCAGTGCGGCCAGAGCACCGGCCAGGCCGTCCTGGAGGTAGCCGATGCCGGCCCCGATGCCCAGCCCGCCGATGAGCGCCGCCTCCAGGACATAGCGGGGGATGGCGCCGAGGAAGGACTGGTCGGCTCGTGCTCGAGAAGCCCGGGTCCGCACGCCGAGGACCACCTCGGCCACCTCGTCCGCCTTCTCCCGCAGCGTGATCTCTTTGAGCGAGTGCACCATCTCACTCACCAACCGCACGGACTGGGTGGAGTAGGCACGGTTGTCCCGGCCGGCCTGCACGGCCCGGCGCAGCACCCACCGGTAGAGCACCAGCCCCACCAGGCCGAAGTAGACCAGTCCCGCCAAGGCCAGCAGCGGCTGTGCGGCCACCAGCACGATCATGACGGCGGCGAAGGTGAAGACCTCACCCGAGAGCTGGGCAAACGGGATGAGCACCCCGCTCACCGTGGCCCCGACACCGACGTCGGTGGAGCGGACCAGGTCGGTGGAGTTGCGCTGCAGGCGCTCGGTCCACGGGGCCCGGAAGGTCGTCTGCAGCAGGTGCGCCCCCAGCGCCTGCTCGAACCGGGCGAAGCGGCGGGTTGCCCACCACTGCAGGGCGATGGCCAGCACGCTCTTGGCGATGATGAGCAGGCCGACGGCCAGCACGACCCCGCGGAAGTCGGCCGGTTCGCTCAGGGTGCCCAGGAGCGGGACATCCACCGGGGCTGCGGTCAGCATCGGGGTCGCCACCAGGGCCAACAGGCCCAGGGCCGCCACATCGAGGGCGGCCAGAGCGCTCTGCAACACCGCGAAGGTCAGGATGAAACGGCGCGCTCCGGTCGGCAGGACCGCGAGCAGGTCGCGGACCGTGCGCAGGAGCAGCAGCATGCTGCCGAGCCTAATCTCGCGCTGCTCCGGATGACGCCCCTACGAGCCGGGGAACCAGGCCCGACCGATCCGTCGTCGCCTGCGCCGCCGGCGGCCCGCGGAGGCCGGTGCGGCCGGCTCGACGGGCGGCTCCGCGTCGTCCGCCGGCAGGGTCGCCTCCCGTTCATCACGCAGGACGCGCCAGCGCTGCACCATCTCCTCCACGTCGACCCGTCCCGCGACCACCGGGGAGGCCTGCGTGGCCACGGGTCGGCGGCGGTCAGCCAGAACGCGTTCGTTGAAGTCCTCGAGCGCCGCTCGCACGGCATCCTCATCCGCGATGTCGGCCAGGGCCTCGGGGTAGGTGGCGCGCTCCCGCCGCAGGGCCATCGGGCCGGGGAGGGCGGCCGACAGGTCGACCTTCTCGCGCTGGAGCATCTGACGCACCCACCAGTCCGGGTCGTGCGGCCGGTCCAGCGAGGCGAGCGGCTCGCCCGCCCCCGGTAGAGCATCGAAGTCGCCGCGACGCTGCGCCTGGCGGATCGTGTGCTCGACCCACGTCTCGATCTGCTCGGCGGTGGCCGCCGGCTCGTCCTTCGAGCCCCGGCGGGTAGGCCCGCGCTCCTCGGACGTGCCTGCCATCGCTCCTCACCTCCTACCGCCACCTGCTGCCGGCCTCACCCCACCCTGGCATGCCGCGACGGACATCCAGCCCCCCTCTTCACGATCGCTGCTCGCGGCCGGCCGCGCCCGTAACGGTCGGGGTTGACGCGGACCCGTCCTCGATCCGAGGTTCTACTTCGGCTGCCACCGCGAGGGACCTCGTCGCTCGGTGACGTCGACCGTGTCGCAGCACGGCCCCTGCCGCGCTCGCCGGAAGCGCCACGGTCACAGCCAGCATCGCCATCGTCACCAGGTCGGGGGCGGTGACCGGCTGAGCCCGCAGCGCCTGCGTCAGCACCGTCAGGAAGAGCCCACCGTAGGCGGCAGCCGAGAGCCACACCACCCGCCGCTGTTCGCGGTCGCTCAGACCGACCAAGCCGCGACGGCCCAGCCACAGCACCAACAGCCCGACCGCAGGCAGGACCTGCAACGAGTGCAGGCCGACGAAGTGCGCTACCCGTAGGTCACCGAACTCGGTGGACCACCCCAGCAGGGGCAGCCCCACGCCACCGTCGGACCCTCCGACGGCGTGCGCTCCGAGCATGGTGCTGCCCGACTCGATCTGCTCGGGGCGGGGGCTGGTCATCGTGTAGGCGCTCACTGCGCCGATGAGCATCATCGGCACCGCGAGGGTGACCGCCAGCCCCACCGGGCCCTGCAGGCGGTGGCGGGCCAACATCACGCCGGCGACCAGCGCCACGACGCTGAAGATGCCGACGCCCGCGCCCATCAGGGTGAACATGAGCCCGTCGAAGGCCGTGGCGAAGTTGAAGTGCGAGGCCACTCCCCGCGAGGCCTGCAGGGTGATGATGACGATCTCGGCGATCATCGACCATCCCACGACCTCGAGACAGATGCGCAGCACGCGCCCTCGCGGCACGAGGTGGTAGATCCAGAGCAGGGCCGGTGCGAAGGCCAGGAAGGACAGGGCGAACTTGAGCGGCTTGTTCCACACGGGGGCGCCGGCGACGACCGTGCTGTCCACCGCCGACATGAACAGCGCGAGCACCACGACGCCGACGTTGAGGAAGAAGAGCAGTGTGACCGCGGGGCTGACCGCCCACCCGGCCCGCACCAGCGTCCTCACGACGACACCGACGTAGACGTGTGATGAGCGGCGGCGCGGTCCAGATGCCACTGCCGCCACGCGAGGAAGAGGGGGAAGGTGAACGCGATGGCCACCAGGAACGACAGGGCGACCAAGGCCCAGGCGCCCCACGGGCTCATCCGCTCACGGCGCGCCTCGACGACGATGAAGGCGCACGCAGCGATCGCCACCACGATCAGGTCCACGGCGGCCGAGGTCGAGGCTGCTGTGGCGAACCACCCGTCCAGATAGTCCTCACCTGCCCGAGCCGACGCGATGTTGAAGTACCAGGTGCCTCCCGCTCCGGCGAGGGCGAGGCCGAGATAGACGATCGCCATGGCGTCCTCCTGTAGTCGGCTGTGGTTAACACTGTTCACCCACGACTGTAGGTTAACATTGTTCACCATGCAAGAGTCGCGGCCACCCCTCACCACGGAGCGCATCGTCGCCGGATGCCGGACCCTCCTGGTCGAAGGAGGGGCGGAGGCCCTGGTGGTGCGGGAGGTCGCCCGGCGCCTGCAGGTCTCGGCCGCCGCGCTCTACAAGCACGCAGCGGGTCGCGACGACCTGCTCACCCTGCTCATCGCCCACTGTCAGGAGGAGGTGGCCGAGGTGTGCGCGGATGCCCGCGACGCCTGCCCGCCCGACGACGCACCGGCGCAGCTGCGCGCGGCGACCGTAGCGTTCCGGCGATGGGCCCTGGATCATCCGCAGGAGTTCCACCTGCTGTACGGCCGGCCGGTGGTGGGTTACGAAGCCCCCGCCGACGGCCCGACCACCCGCAGCGCCCGGCGGTTCGGCGACGTGTTCGCTGGCATCTACGCCCAGCTGCTCCGCGACGGGCGTCTGCGCCTGCCTGACACCGAGGAGCTCCCTCCTGGCTTCACCGGCGCGCCGGCCCACGATCCGGTCCCCCAGGATGCCGGGCTGCCACCGGCTGCGGTCTACCAGTTCGCCAAGGGGTTCCAGCGGATGCTGGGGCTGGTCAGCGTGGAAGTGTCCGGCCATCTGGCGTGGGCGATGACGGACTCCGAAGGCTTCGCCATCCATGAGCTGCGACAGCTCACCGACGAGCTCATCGTGCCGGTCTAGCCGCCTCGAGCACGACGCGCGCCGCATGCCGGGCGCTCGCGTCCAGCGAGCGACGAGCGGCCACCCACTCGACGCGCCGCTCCGCTGCCTCCGCGTCCGGAGCGGCCTCCAGCGTGGCCACCATCGCGTCGGCGACGGCGCCCACGTCGTACGGCACCACCGTGCCGAGACGGTGCTCGGTCAGGTCGGCCGCTGCGGGCCCCGGCCCGGCGTACACCACGGGAGTGCCGCAAGCGAGGGCCGCGAGCACCTTCGTCGGGTAGGCGAAGTCGTAGTCAACGCCCGGTCGCACACTCGCCAGCGCGGCGGCGGCAGCGCGATGCCAAGCCGCAGCGACCGGGGGCTCCACCAGCGGGCGGAGCTCCACCGCACCTCGAGGCAGCTGCCCGGCCAGGCGCCGCAGACGAGACCAGGCGCTGCCGTGGCCGAGAAAGACCAGACTGGCCGCCGGGTGGCGTCGCAGGACCTGGTGCATCGCCTCGATGAAGATCTCGGCTCCTTGCCACTCCGAGGCCGTGCCCGCGTACAGCAAGAACGGCCTCGGCGGCATGTCCGCGGGATCGTGCACGCGCTGGTCGGCGTGCGACTCCTCAGAGCCGGGACGGAAGACCCGTACGTCGACACCGTTGGGCACCACGTGCACCGACCGCGCCCCGAGTGCGCGCACGCGCTCGGCGACCCCCTCGGAGACCGCGATGACCTCCTGCGCCCCCGCGAGCGCGAACCGCTCCGCCAGTCGCAGCACGGTCACGACCTGGCGTGGAGCCTTCGTGGCGGCACTGGCGTCGGACCACACGTCGGCGGCGTAGTAGACGTAGGGGATGCGGTGGCGCTGCCGCCGGCCGCGCAGAGCCAGCACGGCGCGCACCACCGCGCCGGTCGTCGGCGGTGGTTCGACGACGACCACCTCTGGGCTCGCCACAGCCAGTATCCGCAGGGTCAGCGGCAGGTCGAAGCTGAGGTAGGGCAGGTAGCCCCGGACGTATCCGGAGCGGTCGCGCAGCACCGGCCATCGCCGGACGGTGGCCGAGTTCGCGACAGGCTCACTCACGCCGGTCGCGGCGGGGCGGGTGGTCAGGACGGTGACCCGAGCACCGCGCTCCTGCAGCGCGCCGACCAGCGCCCTTAGGCGGAAGGCGGCCGCGGCCTGGTCGGGCGGATAGATGCGCGTGGCGAGCACCACGCGCGGCCCCCCCGTGGCACTCATCGCGTAGCGTCGAGATGGACGGCCCGGTCGTTCTCCGCCCCGTGCAACAGGGCCTCGACCACCTCCAGCGTCCGCACGCCCTCGGCCATCGAGACCACCAGTGACGCGGCGGAACTCCGGCCCCACAATGCGTCGCGGAAGTGCTCCTGCTCCACCCGCAGCGGCTCGCGACGAGCGAGGGCGTAGCGGGTCGAGTTGCCCTCGGAGACCCCGCGAAACGTGGAGACCTGGTCCCAGTCCGAGGAGACGTCGCCGTTGGCGTGGAAGGTCAGGTCCCCGGTGAGCATGTCCGCCACCAGCGCCCCCCGCTCCCCCGTGGCCACCGTGCTGCGCGCCTTCATCGGCGACAGCCAGTTGACGGTGTGGCCGACGATGATGCCGTTGGCCAGTCGGCCGGTCGCGACCATCATGTCCTCGTGCTCGCGGCCCGAGCGATGGGTCACCTGCCCGGAGATCACCGCATAGGGGCTCTGGGCGATCCAGGAGGTCAGGTCGATGTCGTGCGTGGCCAGGTCCTTGACCACACCCACGTCGGCGATGCGGGCGGGGAACGGGCCCTGGCGTGAGGTGACGATCTGGTAGACCTCCCCCAGCGCGCCGTCGGCGATGCGTCGTCGCATCTCCAGCAAGGCGGGGTTGCACCGCTCCACGTAGCCGACGCACCCGAGCAGGTCCGAGGCGGTGAAGGCCTCCGCGATCCGTCGACCCGCGGCCGCCGTCGCCGCGACCGGCTTCTCCACCATGACGTGGACACCGGCCTCCGCCAGCTCCAGAGCCACCTCCTCGTGCAGGTGGGTGGGGACGGCCACCATGGCGGCCTCGACCCCCGCGGCGACCAGGCCAGCGGTATCGGGCACGATGCTCACCCCCTCCGCCGCGGCGTAGGTGTCGCCGTAGGGGTCGGCCACGGCCACCAGATCCAGGCCGTCGACCTCCTGGATCACCCGTGCGTGATGTCGCCCCATCGTCCCCAGCCCGGCCAGCCCCATCCGGATCGGGCGCGCGGCCGTGAGGCGCCGGGTACTCATCCGGCCCCCGCCACCACGCGGTTCAACGCCGTCGCGACCCGGTCGCGGTCGCCGTCGCTGAGCGAGGGGTGCACCGGCAGCGAGATGACCTCGGCCGTCGCTCTCGCGGTCCGCGGGAGCTCCTCCTCGGGGGCGAAGCGACGCAGCGCCGGGAGCTCGTGACACGGCGTCGGGTAGTACACACGGGCGGCGACGCCGTACTCCTCCTCCAGCGCCCGCACCACCCGGTCGCGCTCCGCGGCCAGCGCACCGGCGAGCCGGACGGTGTACTGGTGGTAGACGTGTCTGTGCCCTGGCCGCACCGTCGGCACGACCACACCACGGAGGTGGCGGTCGAAGAACGCGGCGTTCGCGCGCCGTTGCGCCGTCCACCCGTGGACCCGAGCCAGCTGCACGCGCCCGATGGCGGCATGCAGGTCGCTCATCCGGTTGTTCAGCCCGACCACCTCGTGCGCGTAGGCGTGGTCCATGCCCTGGTTGCGAAGTCTGCGCACCGCCTGCGACAACGTCCCCGTGGCGCACGCCACCATGCCCCCTTCCCCGGCGGTCATGTTCTTCGTGGGGTAGAGGCTGAAGGTGCCGCAGGCCCCGAACGTCCCCACCGGCGCACCGTGGTACTGCGCGCCGTGAGCCTGTGCAGCGTCCTCCAGCAGCACTGCTCCCACCTGCTGCGCGAGCACCGCCAGGGGCTCGAGATCCGCCGGCTGGCCGTACAGGTGCACGGGCAGGATCGCCTTCGTCCGCGACGTGAGGCGCTCGGCCACCGAACCGGGGTCGAGGGTGAAGGTCTGAGCCTCGATGTCGGCGAAGACCGGGCTCGCTCCGGTCAGGGCCACCGCGTTGGCCGTCGCGGCGAAGGTGAAGGAGGGGACGATGACCTCGTCGCCCGACCCCACCCCGGCGGCCAGCAGGCTGAGGTGCAGCCCGGAGGTCCCCGAGTTCACCGCGACACACTCCCGCCCCGCGACCAGCTCGGCGGAGAACTCGGACTCGAAGGCGGCCACCTCCGGGCCCTGGCTCAACGTCCCCGAGCGCAGCACGCGGTCCACCGCCGCGCGCTCGTCCTGCCCGATGATGGGCCGGGCGGCGGGGATCGGGACCTGCTCACCCATCGACGTCCGGCGCCATACCGTGCTCGTGCTCGCGGAACCTCGCTCCGGAGACGGGGCAGCGCCACACCTGCCCGTGCTCGCGCCGCAACGGAACTCCTTCCGGCCCGACCCAGCCGACCTGTCGGGCGGGCACCCCCACCACCAGACCGTACGCCGGCACGTCCCGGGTCACGACAGCGCCGGCGGCGACGGTGGCCCAGGCGCCGATGCGCACCGGGGCCACGCAGACCGCGCGAGCCCCGATCGACGCGCCCTGCTCGATGACGACCCCCACGGCGCGCCAGTCCTGCGCTGTACGTGACCGGCCATCGGGATGGACGGCGCGCGGGTACTCGTCGTTGGTCAACACGGCGCCGGGCCCGACGAAGACGCCGTCGGCCAGCTCGGCCGGCTCGTAGACCAAGGCGTAGTTCTGCAGCTTGCAGCCTCGACCGAGCCGGACGCCGGGCCCGACGTAGGCCCCGCGACCGACCACGCACTCCACCCCGACGACGGCCTCCTCGCGCACCTGCGCCAGATGCCAGATGGTGCTGCCCGACCCGATCCGGGCGGTCGTGTCCACGTCGGCGCTGGGCAGCACCCGCACGTCTGGGTCGGCGGCCATCAGGCGATCTCTCCTCGCGGGCTCGGCTGCTGGGGTGGGCCAGAATGCCCGTATGACTGTATCGCCCACCAGCGACGATGCGGTCCTCGTCGTGCCCGTCTTCAACGAGGCGGCGGTCATCGCCGAGGTGGTCACCGCGGCGCGGGCCGCGTTCGCCGTCGTGGTGTGCGTCGACGACGGCTCCACCGACGGCTCCGCGGCGCTGGCGCAGGCAGCCGGCGCCACGGTGGTCCGACACCCGTTCAACCTCGGCCAGGGGGCCGCGTTGCAGACCGGAGTGCGCTATGTGCTCGACGCGACACCGGCGGCCTACCTGGTGACGTTCGACGCCGACGGTCAGCATCAGGTCGCCGACGCCGTCGCGATGGCGCGCCACGCTCGCCAGCACGAGCTGGCCGTCGTCTTCGGCTCGCGCTTCCTGGACGACCGCACCCGCCCGGGGGGGCTGCGCCGGCTGCTGCTCAAGAGCGCGGTGTGGCTGACCAACCAGCAGACCGGGATGCGGCTCTCCGACGCGCACAACGGGCTGCGGGTGATCCGCCGGGACGCGGCGATGCGCCTGGACCTGCGAGCGAACCGGATGGCGCACGCCACCGAGATCGTGCTGCAGCTCGGACGGACGCGGCTGCCCTGGCAGGAGTACCCCGTGCACGTGCTCTACACCGACTACTCTCGAGCCAAGGGTCAGTCGCTGATGAACGCGGTCAACGTTCTGCTCGACTCGATCTTGAAGTGAGTCTCGAACGAGTCCGGACGTCCAGCGACACGAGCAGAAGGGGAAGAACGCGACGATGCTGGACCAGCCCCTGATCAAGCTCATCCTCGTGGTCGCGATCATCGGCGTCACCGTGATGTTGAACCGCTCCACCGCCGGAGCCCGGCATGAGGCCGTACGCCGGTTGATGCTGGTCGCGTTCGTCGTGCTGGCTCTGGTCGCGGTGCTCTTCCCGCCGTTCCTGACCTCGGTCGCCCAGGCCGTGGGGGTCGGGCGAGGCGCCGACCTGCTGCTGTACGGACTGACGGTCACGTTCCTGGGCTACGTGGCCGCCAGCTACCGCCGGCTGCGCCAGATGGAGCACCAGGTCACGGTGCTGGCACGCGAGGTGGCCCTGCAGCACCCCCGACCCCCTCGAGACGGGTCCGAGGACGGCTGAGACCCCCCGGCCCCCGGCGCGCGGCTCACCTTCGCGGCAGGGCTCCCAGCTCGGCCAGAACCCGCTCGTACGTCGCCCGGTCGCCCGCGACCACCAGGCCGGCCTCGGCACGCCGTGGGTCGTAGGGCGAGCCGTCGAAGGTGCCGACGTGTCCACCCGCCTCGGTCGTCAACAATGTGCCCGGCGCGTGGTCCCAGGGGTTGGTGCCGCTGTACAGCGCCACGTCGGCATGACCGTCGATGAGGTGGGGATAGTCGACGCCGCAGCAGACCCATGTGAGCTCGATCGGCCCGATGTCCCCCAGCATCCGGCCCAGCCAGTCACGCCGTGCACTCACCGCCCGGACGCGACTCGGGTCGGCGCTGACCGGCGGACGCACCATCCGCCGGCCGTTGTTGAAGGCGCCCGCTCCTCGCTCGGCCACGCAGGACCGCTGGTGCTGCGGCTGGTGGATCCACGACCGCACGCACTGGCCCCCACGCAGCTCGGCCACCATCACCGCGTGGTCCGGGGATCCGTGCACGAAGTTCTTGGTGCCGTCCACCGGGTCGATGGTGAAAGCGTGGTCAGCGGACGCGTAGGCCCGAGCGACACCCGGGTCGAGGGCGCTGGCCTCCTCCCCGAGGATGACGGCCTCGGGGTAGGCAGCACGCAGCCGGGCGGTGATGACCGCCTCGGCCTCACGGTCGGCCACGGTGACGAGATCCCCCGGCGCCTTCTCCTGCACCTGCGCCTCCTCCAGGGCGCGGAAGCGGGGGGTGACGAGGGTGTCAGCCACCTCCTGCAGCAGGCAGAGCACATCCTCGGTGTCCACGACCCCACCCTTTCATCGAACAGCGCCGGCGCCGACCAGGCTCAGCCGGAGAAAGATCGCAGAGCCCTCACCGGCACTGCCGCTGCACAGCCCCCGCTCGGCACCCGGGCGTCTCCTCAACCCCAGACTGAGGTGGCGCCGCTGTGCCCGGCGAGGAAGTCGACCGCAAGAGCCGCAACGGCGACCCCGGCAGCCAGCACGCTGACGACGACGCGGGTCGGCGTCGCGGACAGCCACGACACGCGCCCACCCAGCCGAGGGGACACGACGAACCAGTAGACGACGGTCGTCACCCCCAGCACGATCGCCACCACACCGGCCCAACCGCCCCAATGTGTGTGGTCGGCCAAGGCTCCGACCGGCTCTGCGTTTCCCAGCAGGTTCTCCCCGGCCATCTTCGTCACCCAGGTCGTGACGGCGGTGACCACGCCGAGCAACGGCAGGCCCCACCCGAGCCACCGTCGTAGCGGCGGCACGAGAATGCTGCCGAGCAGGGCCATCCCGTTGGCGGCCAGCAGCACCACGGCGGCGTGCACCATCAGAGGGTGCAGTGGCAGGCCGTCGATCATCCACTCCATCGTTCTTCTTCCCCGAGGTCAGTGCACCGGCTGCGGTACCGAGAGACGAGCGACGTGGCGATGCTGTCCGGGGTGAGGCCGACCCGCTCGAGCACCTGCCCCCGCGAGCCGTGGTCGAGGAACTCCTGGCGCACCCCGTAGCTCCAGACCGGCACCGTCGGCCCCTCACTGGAGGCCACCGCGTACGAGACTGCCGCCGCGACCCCACTGCCGACCACGTTGTCCTCGATGACCGCCACACATCCGGCCCTGCGGGTCTGCGCCACCAGGTCGGTCGAGACCGGCAGAACCCATTTGGGGTCCAGGACCCGTACCGTGAACCCGTCGGCTCGGACCTTCTCGGCCACCTCGATCGCCATCGGCGCCATGGCCCCGACCGAGACCAGCAGCACGTCGCAGGCGCGGTCGGCCGGCTCGTCCTCGCTGAGCACGTCGACGTCGCCGTCCACCCGCACCGCGGGAAGCGCCGCCGGGCTCCCGCCCTTGGGGAAACGGATCACCGTTGGTCCGTCGTCGATGTCCACGGCCTCGCGCAGGGCACGGGCGACCTGCTCCCCGTCCCGGGGAGCGGTCAGCCGCAGGCCGGGCACGATCGCGGCCACCGACATGTCCCACATACCGTTGTGGCTCGGGCCGTCCGAGCCGGTGATCCCGGCCCGGTCCAGCACGAAGGTGACTCCCTGCCGGTGCAGCGCGCAGTCCAGCAGCAGCTGGTCGAAGGCGCGGTTGAGGAAGGTCGCGTAGACCGCGACCACGGGATGCAGGCCAGCAAAAGACAGACCGGAGGCCATCGTCACGGCGTGCTGCTCGGCGATGCCGACGTCGAAGACGCGCTCGGGGAAGCGGTCCGCGAACCCGGCCAGGCCCACCGGGATGAGCATCGACGCCGTGAGGGCCACCACGTCCTCGCGCTGCTCGCCCAGCGCCATCAGCGCATCACTGAACTCATCGGTCCAGCTGCGCCCCGAGACCTCGATCGGTAGCCCGGTCTCAGGGTTGATCACCCCGACGGCGTGGAACCGGTCGGCCTCGTGCACGGTGGCCGGCTGGTAGCCGTGACCCTTCTCGGTCAGAGCGTGCACCAGCACCACCCCGCCGTAGTCGCGGGCCCGGCGCAGCGCCGTCTCCATCGCATCGAGGTCGTGACCATCGACGGGGCCGAGGTACTTCAGCCCGAGGTCCTCGAACATGCCCTGCGGACTGACGATGTCCTTGATGCCCTTCTTGACCCCGTGCAGGGCGCCGTACATGTGCTGTCCCACGACGGGCGTGCGGCTGATGTTCCGCTTCCCCCAGTCGAGCACGTTCTCATAGCTCCGGGTCGCCCGGAGTGAGGCCAGGTAGTCCGCCATGCCGCCGAGGGTCGGCGCGTAGGAGCGCTCGTTGTCGTTCACGACGATGACCAGAGGCAGGTCGGGGTCGGCGGCGATGTTGTTCAGCGCCTCCCACGCCATCCCACCGGTCAGCGCACCGTCTCCGATGACCGCCACGGTATGCCGGTGCCGTTCGCCGCGCAGTCGGCGGCCGGTGGCGATGCCGATCGCCCAGGACAGCGAGGTCGAGGCGTGCGAGTTCTCCACGACGTCGTGCGCCGACTCGGCCCGGCTCGGGTACCCCGACAGGCCTCCCTGCTTGCGCAGATCGGAGAAGTCGTGGCGTCCCGTCAGCAGCTTGTGCACGTACGACTGATGACCGGTGTCGAACACGATGGTGTCCCGGGGGGAGTCGAAGACCCGGTGCAGGGCCATGGTCAGCTCGACGACACCCAGGTTCGGGCCGAGATGTCCCCCGGTGCGCGACACCGACGCGACGAGGTAACGGCGAATCTCACCGGCGAGCCTGCCGAGGTCGTTGCCTCGCAGCGCCTTGAGGTCGGCGGGGCCGTTGATCGTGCTGAGCAGTCCCACGACGTGCGCACCCTTTCGACATCGACGTAACACGAGTGTACGTATCGCCCTGCCGTCCACTGTGCCAGAGGCACCTCAGCGTTTGCTGATGGGCGCTCTGACCGACAGCGCCTCCAGCATCATCTCCGCCGCGCGGAGCGCGGCGCGCAGCCGCAGTCCCTCGGCGGTGAGCGCCTCCAGCACGTCCCCGAGGCTGCCGGTGGGCAACAACGGCCCGAGCTCGGGCCGCACGTCGCGCCATGCCCCGCGCATGGCTGCCAGCTCGGCCTGCAGGTGCCGCACGGTGACCCAGGCGAGGGCCACGGGGTGACGCCGCCAGGCGGCATACCCGCGGTAGTCGGCGGGGCACTGGTCGAGCAGCCAGGACGTCGCCGCCTGTTCCCAGCCGGCCACACCGGGGGGCGGCACGCGCGCCGGCCACCCTGGCGGTCCTGAGGTCATGCGAACAAGTGTACGACTCCTCGCCGTCGCTCAGGTCAAGGAGCGCAGCACGTACTGCAGGATGCCGCCGTTACGGAAGTACGCCGCCTCACCCGGGGTGTCGATGCGTACCACCGCGTCGAACTGCCTCTCCTCGCCGGAGCCCCCGGACGCGGGGGTGGCGGTGACCGACACGGTGTCGGGAACCTCGCCCTCGGTCATGTCCGCGATGCCGGTGACGGTGAAGGTCTCCGTGCCGTCGAGGCCGAGCGACTCCGCGTTCTCCCCCTCGGGGAACTGCAGCGGCAGCACGCCCATCCCGATGAGGTTGGACCGGTGGATGCGCTCGTACGAGACCGCGATGACCGCCTTGACGCCGAGCAGCCGGGTGCCCTTGGCCGCCCAGTCCCGGCTCGAGCCCGACCCGTACTCCTTACCCGCCAGCACGACCAGGGGCACGCCCTCTTCGGCGTAGGCCTGTGCCGCCTCGTAGATCGAGGTCTGCTGGTCCTCCTCGGAGCCGGCGAGGAAGTTGCGGGTGTAGCCGCCCTGCACGTCGTCCAGCAGCAGGTTCCGCAGCCGGATGTTGGCGAAGGTGCCGCGGATCATCACCTCGTGGTTGCCGCGCCGGGAGCCGTAGGAGTTGAAGTCCTTGCGCTCGACACCGTGCTCGGCCAGGTACTGCCCCGCCGGGCTGTCAGCCTTGATCGCACCGGCGGGTGAGATGTGGTCCGTCGTCACCGAGTCACCCAGCAGGGCGAGCACGCGCGCCCCCTCGATGTCCTCCAGCGGCTCCGGCTCGGACTGCATCCCCTCGAAGTACGGGGGCTTGCGCACGTAGGTCGATCCGCCGTCCCACTCGAAGGTGTCACCCTCGGGCGTGGGCAGCGAGGTCCACCGCTCGTCACCGGCGAAGACGTCCTGGTAGTCCTGGGTGAACATCTCCCGCGAGATCGACGAGGCGATGGTCTCCTCCACCAGCGAGGCCTCCGGCCAGATGTCCGCCAGGTAGACCTCGTCGCCGTTCTCGCCGGTGCCCAGCGGCTGGGACTCGAAGTCGAAGTCCATCGACCCGGCGAGCGCGTAGGCGATGACCAGCGGGGGCGAGGCGAGGTAGTTCATCTGCACGTCCGGCTGGATCCGGCCCTCGAAGTTCCGGTTGCCCGACAGCACCGCCGTGACCGCGAGGTCGTTGTCGTTGATCGCCTCGGAGATCTCGGGCGCGAGCGGCCCGGAGTTGCCGATGCAGGTGGTGCAGCCGTATCCGACCAGGTGGAAGCCGAGCTTCTCCAGGTACGGCCACAGGCCCGCCTTGTCGAAGTACCCGGTGACCACCTTGGACCCCGGGGCCATCGAGGTCTTGACCCACGGTGGCACGCTGAGGCCGCGGTCCACGGCGTTCTTGGCCAGCAGCGCGGCCGACATCATCACCGACGGGTTGGAGGTGTTCGTGCAGCTGGTCACCGCGGCCACGGCGACGATGCCGTGGTCGATCTCGAAGTCCTGCCCGTCGACGGTCACCGGCACCGGAGTGCTCGCGCGGTCACCGGTGCCCTCCGGCGGCACCGGGGTGATCTTGGGACGGGAGGACTCGCCGGCCTCGTCGTCGACCTCCGGGGACGGGGAGTCCGAGGCGGGGAAGCTCGAGTCGACCTCGTCGTCGAGATCCGAGGCGTCGCTGCCCGGGTTGCTGTCGTCGTGGTCGACGTAGGTGCGCAGGTCGGAGCGGAACTGCTCCTTGGCCCGGGAGACCTCGATCCGGTCCTGCGGCCGCTTGGGCCCGGCGATCGAGGGGACCACCGTGGACAGGTCGAGCTCGAGGTACTCGCTGTAGCGCGCCTCGGCCTCGTCGTCCGGGTCCAGCCACATCCCCTGTTCCTTGGCGTAGGCCTCCACCAGAGCGATCTGGTCCTCCTCCCGGCCGGTGAGACGCAGGTAGTCCAGGGTGACCTGGTCGATCGGGAAGATCGCGCAGGTCGAACCGAACTCGGGGCTCATGTTGCCGATGGTCGCCCGGTTGGCCAGGGGGACCGCAGCCACGCCGGAGCCGTAGAACTCGACGAACTTGCCGACCGCGCCGTGCTCGCGCAGCATCTCGGTGATGGTCAGCACGACGTCGGTGGCCGTGGCGCCCGGGGGGATCTCGCCGCTGAGCTTGAAGCCGACGACCGAAGGGATGAGCATCGAGACCGGCTGGCCCAGCATCGCCGCCTCCGCCTCGATGCCGCCCACGCCCCAGCCGAGCACGCCGAGGCCGTTGACCATGGTGGTGTGGCTGTCGGTGCCGACGAGGGTGTCCGGGTAGGCGAGGGTCTGGTCGGGGTCGTCCGGGCTCTGCCGCGTCATCACCGACCGGGCCAGGTGCTCGATGTTCACCTGGTGCACGATGCCGGGGCCCGGCGGGACCACCTTGAAGTCCTCGAAGGCCTTCTGCCCCCAGCGCAGGAACTGGTACCGCTCGCCGTTGCGCTCGTACTCGATCTCCACGTTGCGCTCGAAGGCGTCGGGCTGACCGAAGACGTCGACGATCACCGAGTGGTCGATGACCAGCTCGGTGGGGACCAGGGGGTTGATCTTGGCGCTGTCGCCACCGAGGTCGCCCATCGCCTCTCGCATCGTGGCCAGGTCGACGATGCAGGGCACGCCGGTGAAGTCCTGCATCACCACCCGGCCCGGCGTGTACTGGATCTCGGTGTCGGGCTCGGCGTCGGCCTG
The DNA here is from genome assembly GCF_035267225.1 of Ornithinimicrobium sp. GTDB lineage: Bacteria > Actinomycetota > Actinomycetes > Actinomycetales > Dermatophilaceae > Ornithinicoccus. Next base: position 22,453 of record NZ_DATFMA010000119.1, on the reverse strand, counting down.
CCACTGCGCCAGGGCGGTGATGTGGTGCGCCGTCGTGTTCACCCCGTCCTCGGTGCGCAGAAGGTTCTCCAGGAGTACTTTCAGGCTGTACGGCAGGGTCGCGGCGCCCTCGATCTCAGCGATGCGGTAGATCTCGTACTCGCGCCTGCTGTCGCCGTCGCCCACGGCCAGCGTGCCCTTGGCTCCGAAGCTGTCACTGGTGTCCTGGTCGCTCACGCCGGCTCCTCTGTCGCTCCATCACGGTGGGTCCGCAACTATCTCGATATCAAGATATCCGATGCTCTCGTGTGGTCCCAGTCTCTCGCACCGGCTCGAAGTGGGCCACACACTCCACGTGATGGGTCATCGGGAAGGCGTCGAGCACCCGCAGACCTCGCAGCCGCCAGCCCAGCGACAGCAGGGATGCGGTGTCCCGCGCCAGAGCGGCCGGGTCACAGGCCACGTAGGCGATCACGCGGGGCCGCAGGGTAGACACGTCGGCGATCACCGCTGCTCCGGCCCCGACCCGGGGCGGGTCCAGGACGACCAGGTCGACCGGCCGACGAGAGCGCCGACCCCGGGCGGGGCGCAGCTCGCGCAGGACCCGGTCGACCCGTCCGGCCCGCATCCGCGCCTGGGGCCAGGGAGCCAGGTTCGCGCGCCCGTGCTCCACCGCCGCAGGCTCGGACTCCACCGCGGTCACCCGGCCCGCCGGGCCCACTGCCTCTGCGAGGGCGGCAGCGAACAGACCCACACCGGAGTACAGGTCCAGCGCCCTCTCCCCGGCCCGCGGCTGCACCATCTCCAGCACCTCCTCCACGAGGACCTGGGCGGCGGCCGGGTGCACCTGCCAGAAGCCGCGCGCCGCCACCGAGAACGAGGCTGGGCCGCCCGGCAGCCGGACGGTCTCGGTGACCGACGGCGAGGCGTCCGTCGGCACGGGCACCACCGCCCGGCCGCTATCCGCCACCACGACGTCGACCGCGTCGCTGCCGGGATAGCGCCGGGCCAGGACGTCGGGTGCGCGCAGCGCGGGGTGTGCGATCAGGCAGTCGCTGACCGGGACGATGTCGCGGGAGCGGTGACGGCGCAGACCCGGCACCCCGCCCTCGGTGACCGCGAACTCCACCCGCGTCCGCCACCCCAGCCCCTCCTCGGCGGAGTCCGCCGCCTCCTCCGGCTCCGGCAGGGGCTCGCACCGGGTCTGGCCGAGCTCGGCCGTCAGGTCCAGCCCGGCCAGGCGGGCGAACTGCTCGTGCACCACCCGGGTCTTCAGCGCGCGTTGGGCTACCGGGGTCAGGTGCTGGAAGTCACAACCTCCGCACCCGCCTGGACCGGCATACGGGCAGGGCGCCGGGCGCCGTTGCTCACCTGGACGCAGCACCTGCACGGCGTCGGCCTGCACGAAGCGGCCACCCTTGCCGATTCCGGTGATACGGGCCGTGACCCGCTCTCCCGGCGCCGTGTGCCGGACGAAGAGCACCCGGCCCTCGTGCCGGGCCACACAGTGGCCGCCGTGCGCGACGTCTCCGACCTCGACGTCGAAGCTGTCTCCGACCCGCCACTGGGTGGCGGGTCTCACCGTTTCGCGGAGCGCGGGGAGACGGCGGACTGCTCGGAGTACACGGTGAGGTCACCGTGCTCGGGTCGCACCCCCTTGCCCTGCCACGGCACCGTGACCACCATGACGCCAGGACACTTCACGAGCTCGGAGCGCAGGTGGTCGCGAGCCCGGTCCCGCACGAACGGAAGGATGGGGTTCTTGGCGATGTACTCCGCGAGGTAGACCACCACGAGATCGCGTGGTCGGTCGCGGTGGAGCCGGCCGACGTAGTCCATCACCGGACGCACCTGCTCACGGTAGGGGGCCTCGAGCAGGCGCAGACCGATCGGGATGTCGCGACGGTCCCACTCCTGACGGATCGCCGCGGTGCGCTCGGGCACGGTGTCCACCAACACCGCCTCCAGGACCTGGGGCCGGGCGGCACGGGCCCAGGTGACAGCCTGCAGGGTGGGCCGGTCGACCTTCTCGACGTACACCAGGGCATGCACCCGCGCCGGGACCGCCGGCCGGGGTGTCTCGTCCTCCGGGAGCGCGGTCTCGGCCCGCATCGCGGAGTGGAAACGGTCGACCATGGTCATCACCATCCAGATGAGTGCGATGAAGAGCAGGGCGAGGCCCGCTCCTTGGGTGAATCGGGTGAGGATCACGACCACGAGCACCGTGGCCGAGACGACAGCGCCGACGATGTTGATGGCCCGGCTGCGCAGCATCGCCCGGCGCTGCTTCATCCCCAGCTCCAGGCGCATCTGGGTGTTCCAGTGCCGGATCATGCCGAGCTGGCTGAGCGTGAACGAGACGAAGACACCGACCAGGTACATCTGGATCAGCTGGGTGACGGTGGCCTGGAACACCAGCACCAGCACCGTCGCTCCCGCGGCCAGCAGCAGGATGCCGTTGGAGTAGGCCAGGCGCACTCCCCGGCTGAGCAGCTGGCTCGGCAGGAAGTCGTCGCGAGCCAGGCGCGAGGCGAGGACGGGAAAGCCGTTGAAGGCGGTGTTCGCCGCGACGATGAGCATGACCCCGGTACAGATCGAGACCAGGAGCACGCCGAGACTGTCGCCGCCGAAGATCACCTTGGACAGCTGCCCCAGCACCGGGTCCTGCACGAAGTCCTCCCCGACCGGCCGGCCCTCGGAGCGGATCTGCTCCTGGGGGTCCAGGGCCATCTGGATGCCGGTCTCCCGGGTCAGCGTGATCACACTGAGGAGGATGGTGATGGACAGCGTCGCCATCACCAGGAGCACGGTCGCGGCGTTCTTCGACTTCGGTCGCTGGAAGGCCGGCACCCCGTTGGCCACCCCCTGGACCCCGGTCAGAGCGACGGTCCCCGAGGCGAAGGCACGCAGCAGCAGCACCGCCAGTCCGAGCGCGGTGAGCGTCTCGAACCCTTCGGCGGGGCGCAGCTCGAGCTGGGAGCTGGCGGCCTTCGACAGGCTGCCGAGCGCCCACTGCGTCATCCCGACGCCGATCATCAGCGCCATCGCGGCGAGGAAGGCGTAGACCGGAACCGCCAGTGCCCGACCGGACTCCCTGACCCCGCGCAGGTTGATCAGCGTCAGCCCCACGATGAGGGCCACGGCCGCGGCGGGCTCGTAGCCGCGGAGGAACTCCAACGCGCTGGCCGCGTTCTGCACCCCCGCCGAGACCGACACGGCCACGGTGAGGACGTAGTCGACCATGAGCGCAGCCCCCACCCCCAGGCCGGCGGTGGAGCCGAGGTTGACCGAGGCGACCTCGTAGTCGCCGCCTCCACTGGGGTAGGCGTGCACGTTCTGCCGGTAGGACGCCACGATGATGAGCATCACCAGCGCCACCGCCAGGGTCACCTCCCACGAGTGGAAGAGCACGGCCGCGCCACCGGCCAGGGCCAGCGTGAGCACGATCTCGTCCGGCGCGTAGGCCACCGAGGACAGCGCATCGCTGGCGAAGACCGGCATGCCCAGACGCTTGGGAAGCAGCGTCTCGTTGAGGCGGTCCGTGCGCAGCGCACGGCCGACGAACATGCGCGTCAGCAGGCGCCGCCCCAGACTCATGCGCTGATTCTAGGAGTGTGCTCCCGCGGCGCCGTCGCGAACGCGCTAGCGTCACGGTGTGCACTTCGTGATCATGGGCTGCGGCCGGGTCGGGGCGACCCTGGCCACGAGCCTGGAGAACCGCGGTCACGACGTCGCGGTGATCGACCAGAACGAGACCGCCTTCCGTCGGTTGTCCACCGAGTTCAGCGGTCACCGGGTCAAGGGGGTGGGCTTCGACCGCGACGTGATGCGCAGGGCCGGGGTGCCCGAGGCCTACGCCTTCGCCGCCGTCAGCAGCGGCGACAACTCCAACATCATCGCGGCCCGGGTCGCCCGGGAGACCTTCGGCGTCAAGCGCGTGGTGGCCCGCATCTACGACCCGGGCCGTGCTGAGATCTTCGAGCGGCTCGGCATCCCCACCGTGGCCACCGTGCGCTGGGCCGCCGACCAGACGCTGCACCACCTGCTGCCCCAAGGCTCCACCCCGGACTACTTCGACCCCACCGGCAAGCTGGTGCTCGCGCAGATCCACGTCCATGAAGGGTGGATCGGCCACCGGCTCAGTGAGGTCGAGGAGTACTCCGGCGCTCGGCTGGCCTTCATCTCGCGACTGGGCGACGCGCAGCTGACGGACCGCGAGACGGTCTACCAGGAGGGCGATGAGGTGCACCTGATCACCGAGCGATCGGCGTTGCCCCGGCTGGAGCAGCGCCTGGACAACCCGCCGCCGCAGGACTGAGCGGGGACGACGATGCGTATCGCCATCATCGGGGCGGGAAGCGTGGGGCGCTCCATCGCCCGTGAGCTCATCCACAACGGCCACGACATCCTGCTCATCGACCGGGACGCCACCGAGGAGGAGACGGCGCGGGTGGCCGCGGCGGACTGGATCGTCGGCGACGCCTGCGAGCTCAGCGTGCTGGCCGAGGCGGACCTGGAGAGCTACGACCACGTGGTCTGCGCGACCGGCGACGACAAGGTCAACCTGGTGGTGTCCTTCCTGGCCAAGACCGAGTTCGCGGTGGCCCGGACGGTGGCGCGGGTCAACAACCCCCGCAACGAGTGGTTGTTCACGGACGCCTGGGGGGTCGACGTGGCCGTGTCCACGCCCCGGCTGATGACGGCCTTGGTCGAGGAGGCCGTGGCCGTGGGGGACCTGGTGCGGTTGTTCGAGTTCCAGCAGGGCAACGTGCACATGGTCGAGCTCACCATGCCGGACAGCAGTCCCTACGTCGGCGAGGCCGTGGGCAACGTGCCGCTTCCCGCAGACACCGTGATGATCGCGATCCTTCGCGACGCCCGCGCGGTCATGCCCATGCCGGACGAGCAGCTGGCGGTCGGTGACGAGGTCATCTTCCTGTGTCCACAGGAGGCCCAGGAGGAGCTGGCCCTGACGCTCAACCCCGATGCGCACCCGCGCAGCTCGGAGGACACCGACGAGGACGAACGGTAGGCGCCCGATCTCGCGTCAGTCGGGCTCGGCCGCGCCGACCGGCGTGCGCCCGGTGCTGAGCATCACCCCCATGACCAGGATGGCCGCCAGGTAGGCGGGCCACCCCAGGGCGATCTTCGCCACGCCGAGCCAGACCACCTCACCGGCCAGGTACAGCGGCAGCATCACGGCCACGCGCACCGCGAAGAGACCCACGAGCACCCAGGTGAGACGGCTGCAGACGCGCACGAGCGGAAGGTCCCGGCGCCATCGCGTCGGGTCCTTGGCGTAGTCGGGATCGGCTGCGGCGACGAGGAACCCGATGACCGGCCACCGCCCCAGGATCGAGGCGAGGGTCAGCACCCCGTAGGCGCCGCTGAAGATGATGCCGGGCAGGAAGGCGTCCTCGGCCTGACCGCTGCGCAGCGCGAAGAACGCCGCGATCGCGATCCCGGCCAGGGAGGAGAGCACGTACCGCACCGACCCGCCCACGTACATCCGCACCCCGAGCAGGATGAAGGTCAGGCCGATCGCAGACAGCACGGCGACGCGCACGTCGTCGCGCACGACGTACATCACCACGAAGGCGACCGTGGGCAGGGCGGTCTCGACCGAGCCGTACCAGCCGCCCAGCAGCTCGGCCAGCCGAGCCCGGATCACGTTCTCGACCGTGCGCTCGGCGCTGGGCTCCGCCTGCGGCCCGCGGCCCGGCTCAGCCACGGGAGGGGAGCAGGTCGTAGGAGGGGTTGAAGATGAGCAGACGGTCAGTGGTCTCGTCGTAGGCCACCCGCCCCCGCACGGTGAGGTAGGCCCCCGGGGTGATGCCGGCGATCGAGCGCCGCCCCAGCCAGATCAGCTCGACGATGCCGCTCCCGTCGTACAGCTCGACGCGGACCTCGGGTGCCTGGCGTCTCGGCGGCACCGCCACGCTGTGCACGGTGCCGGTGATGGCGGCCTGGTCGCGGTGGCGCAGAGTGGCGATCCGCACGCACCCGGGACGGGCACACTCGGCAGCGATCTCCTCGGCCTCGACGTCTCCCTGGCTGCGCAGCAACCCGGCGAAGGCCGTGGCCAGGGCGCTCACGACGGTGCCCCGGCGGCAGTGTCCGTGTCCGTGGCAGCACGTGCGGACGGTTCGGCCTCGGCGGCGTCCGGCTGCACCGGCGGCGGAGTGAGCTCCAGCAGCTCTCGCGGTGGCTTGGGCTCGTGGCCGCGGTCGACGACGATCTCCCGTGCGAACGCGGTCAGCCGGCGCAGCGCAGCGTGCTGGGTGGCTCCGGGACCGTGGATGACCAGCCGCAGGAACCAGGTGGGGCCGTCGACACCGTAGAAGCGAGCGCTGTTGTAGACCACCTGTCCGTCAGGCCCCTGGGCGGGCAGCTTCGTCAGCAGCTCGGTGCCCATCAGGCCCTGCTGCTCGTGCAGGGCTCCTCCGGCCTTGCGGATCCCCTCGGCCAGCTCGGCGCGGATCTCGTCCCAGATCCCCTGCGAACGTGGCGCGGCGAATGCCTGCACCTGCACCGTGCTCTCACCGAGCTCGCATGTCACGCCCACGACACGGTGGCTGTCAGCCTCCACGTCCATCCTCAGCGTCATGCCGCTGACCGGTGGGATACGCACGGCACCGAAGTCGACGAGCCCACCGGGCTCGGGGCGCTCGGAGGAGTCGAACGGGCCGTCCAGACGGCGCTCCCAGTCGCGGTCGACCCCGGGCTCCCCCGCGGGCACGACGGGCTCCGCCTCGTCCTGCGATGGAGCGGAGCGGGCCTTGTCTCGCTTGCTGAACAGTCCCACTGCGGTGCGCTCAGTCCTTCGTGTCGTCGGAGGCGGGTCCGGGACCGAACCCGCCGGTGGAGCCGTGCCCCTGGTCTCCCCGGGCGCTACCGGGGAGACGACGCACCTCGGTGAAGGCGATGGGCTGGACCGGGTGCACCACCAGCTGGGCGATCCGGTCGCCGGGACGGACCCGGAAGGTCCGCGAGCGGTCGGTGTTCAGCAACGTCACTCTGATCTCACCGCGATAACCGGCATCGACCGTACCGGGTGAGTTCAGCACCGTGACACCGTGTCGCGCGGCCAGCCCGCTCCGGGGGAGGACGTAGGCAGCGAAACCGTCCGGGAGGGCGATCGCGATGCCGGTGCCCACGGTGGCCCGCTCCCCCGGCTCCAGCTCGTGTGCCGTGGCGGCCCGCACGTCCAGCCCCGCGTCGCCAGGGTGTGCCGCTGTGGGGAAGGCCAGGTCACCGCCGTCGGCCCCGGTGTCGGTCCGGCAGAGCAGGACCGGAACGGCCGACACGCTCACCGACCCGAACCTGCCGGGCTCAGGCGGCGCACTCGCTGCAGACCAGCAAGCCGCCGGACTCCGAAGCAAGCTGGCTCCGGTGGTGTACCAGGAAGCACTTCGAACAGGTGAACTCGTCCGACTGCCGAGGAAGCACACGCACGGAAAGCTCCTCGCCGGACAGGTCGGCGCCGGGCAGCTCGAAGCCCTCGGCGTGCTCCGTCTCGTCCACGTCCACGGTGCTCGCGGACTTGTCGGCACGGCGAGCCTTCAGCTCCTCGAGGGAGTCCTCGTTGATGTCGTCCTCGGACTTGCGCGGTGCGTCGTAGTCGGTTGCCATGACTGCGTCCGGTCCTCCCTAGCTCGGTCGAAAAGTCGGCCTTGCCGGCCCAATCTCGATATGTGCCGGTTGAACGCCGAAGGTCTGCGATTTGTGCCCGCGCCAGCCCGACGTTCTTGCGGTGAGCCGGGATTGTGCCCTATGCCGGCCCGTTTTGCGAGCCGCCGCTCTCCCCAGGGCGGGGTGGAGCCGCCAACGCCTCGCGCAGCAGCGCCAGCAGCTCGGTGTGCAAGCCCGCTGACGCGCACGCAACCATGTCCGGCGAGGCGGGCGCATCGAGGCCACTGAGCACCGCCCCGGCCTCCGCCGCCACCAGTGCCCCCGCAGCCATGTCCCAGGCCTGCACACCTCGCTCGTAGTACGCGTCGAGCCGGCCGGCCGCGACCGAGCACAGGTCCAGTGCCGCCGACCCCATCCGTCGCAGGTCCCGGACGCGCGGGAGGAGCTCGCCGACCACCGCGGCCTGCTGCACCCGCCGCTGCGTGTCGTAGCTGAAGCCGGTACCGACCAGGGCCTTCGTCAGCGGGACCGAGGCGGGAACGCTCAGCTCCCGTGGGGTGGGGAAGTTGGCGCCGCCCGTGCTCTCCAGGCGCGCTCCGCCGCCGGCGTGAGCGTGGAAGATCTCGTCCACCCCGGGGTTGAAGACGGCACCGGCCAACGGCGTCCAACCTCCCGCCGCCGTCGGGTCGCCCCAGACGACGGCCACCGACACCGAGTACGCCGGGAGGTCGTACAGGTAGTTCACCGTGCCGTCGATGGGGTCCAGCACCCAGGTCAACCCGGTGCTGCCCGCGCTCCATCCGTCCTCCTCGCCCAGCACCGCATCGTCGGCTCGATGCTGGGCGAGCCGCGCTCGCAGCAAGTCTTCGCAGCGGGTGTCCATCTCGGTGACCACGTCCAGGTCCGTCGCCTTGGTCTGGGCCACGTCCACCCGGTCCGGCCGCTCGTCGCGGATGAACCGCCCCGCCTCCAGCGCGAGCTCGACGGCCAGCTCGCGGAAGCCGGCCCGATCGGCTGACCCCGGCATGCCCGCGGCCTCCGCCGCCGGCAGAGCCCGGCCCCCGCAGTAGGCAGCACGCACCAGGTCAGTCCTGCCCGCAGCAGGCCGGCAGGGCCGCCCGCAGGTTGGGGCAGCAGCCGGCCCGGCAGACCACGGGGCGCGGCTGCGGCTGCGGCCAGGAAGGCTGCTGCACATCCTCACCCCGGGCCAGCGCGGCTCGCTCGAGCACCAGGTCCACCAGCCCCGAGACGAACTGGACGTCGACCCCGACGGTGGGCACCCGCACCATCTCCAGCCCCAGCTCCTCGGCGGTCTCGCGGGCCTCGGTGTCGAGGTCGAAGACCACCTCCATATGGTCGGAGACGAAACCGATCGGTGCTACCACGACCCTGGTGACCCCCTCGTCGCGCAGAGCGCGGAGGTGGTCGTTGATGTCGGGCTCCAGCCAGGGCTGGCTCGGCGGGCCGGAGCGCGAGCAGTAGGCCAGGTCCGCCTGCACCGGCCGTCCGATGGTGGCCGACACCTCGTCACCGATCGCCGCGGTCAGCTGCTGGTGCTGGGTGCGGTAGAGGTTGCCGTCGTCCTCACCCGGCCCCGAGGTGTCGTCCATCGCCTCCGGGATGGAGTGGGTGACACAGACGATCCGAGGGGCCGGCTGCCCGGGGTCGGCCTCGTGCAGCGCGCGGACGGCGTCGTCGACGAGCCGGACGTTGGTGGCCGAGAAACCCGGATGGTTCCAGTAGGGCCGGACCTTGTCGATGCTCAACGCCAGCCCCTCCTCCCCCAGCGCGCCCAGCGCGGCAGCCATGTCCTCGCGGTACTGACGGCAGGAGGAGTAGCACGAGTAGGCGCTGGTGGTGACGGCCACGATCGAGCGTGCCCCGCCCACGTGGGCCTCGCGCAGCGTGTCGGTGAGGAAGGGCGGGGAGTTGCGGTTGCCCCACAGCAACGGCGTGGCGACGCCTCGCCGGTCCATCTCCTCCCGCAGCGCCGACAGCAGCGCCCGGTTCTGGTCGTTGATGGGGCTGCGGCCACCGAAGTGGTGGTAGTGCTCCGCGACCTCCTCCAGTCGCTCGTCCGGGATGGCGCGCCCAGAAGTCACCCGACGCAGGAAGGGCATGACCTCATCGGGCGCCTCCGGCCCGCCGAAGGACACCAGCACCACCGCGTCGTAGGGCCGGAGCTCGTCCTCCGGCTGCGCGTCGTCGACAGGCTCGTCGGCCGGTTCGGCCAGCGGTGAGCTCATGGATGGTCTCCTGTGCGGAAGGTGGTCGGGGCGTTCAGGTCCAGCATCACTGCCACCATACGGATGGAAAACACCAGCATGACGGAACCCCAGACCACCCACGTGGCCAGGTACCCCGCGGCGAAGGCGAGCACGACACTGAGCGACCCCACGAGAGCGGGCACCGCGTACAGCTCACGACGCAGCACCTCCGGGACCTCCCGCACCAGCACATCGCGCAGCATGCCACCCCCGACGGCCGTCACGACCCCGATCAGCACGGCCGCAAGAGCAGGGCTGCCGAACGACAGCGCCTTCAACGCCCCGCCCACGGAGAACACCGCCAGGCCGGCAGCGTCCAGCACCCGCACCATCCGCGTCACCAGGCCGATCCGCACCCGGTGACGCCGACCTCGACGCCGCGCCTCCATCAGCCGGGGATGGACGGCGAACACGAGCAGCCCGGCAACCACCGCCGCCGCCAGCAACCGCCAGTCACTGACTCCCACGGGAGGCACGTCGCCCAGGAGGACGTCCCGGATCATCCCGCCACCCAGCCCGGCGATCCACGACAGCACCGCGACACCGACCAGGTCCAACCCCTTGCGGACGCCGACGAGCGCGCCGGAGAGCGCGAACACGAAGACGCCGATCAGGTCGAGGGCGAGCTGCAGCTCGCTACTGGAGGCCACCATGGTCGCCTCAACGTACTCTGGAGCCTGCCGGGCGTTGCTTCCGGCGGCGTGGCGGGTGCAGGGCCCGGAGGCCAGGTGGCAGAGTCGGAGCACCCCTGATCGGCACAATGGACCCACGAGACGGCACGGCTGAGGAGCGATCGTATGGACCAGCTGCGGTTCACGGGGCTGCACGAAGACGGAGCCCACGTGGTCCTCACGGCCGCCGACGGCACGGACTACTCGCTGCCCATCGACGACCGCCTCCGCGCCGCCCTGCGCCCCTCCGCGGGCGACCCGGGCTCTCGCAGCACCCCGGCCACCCCGCGGGAGGTGCAGACGCGGATCCGGGCGGGGGCCGACGCCGAGGAGATCTGCGAGGACACCGGCTGGAGCGTGGAGCGGGTGCGACGGTTCGAGGGCCCGATCCTCGCCGAGCGCGCCCACGTGGCCGCTCAGGCCCAGGCCGCGTCGGTGCGCTCGCACGAGCGCGGCAACCCGCCACCGACGCTGCAGCCTCGGGTGCGCGAGCGCCTGGCCGCTCGGGGGGTGGACACCGAGCACGTCTCCTGGGACGCCACCCGGCCGGATGGCGGCCAGTGGTCGGTCCGGGTCCAGTTCATGGCCGGTCAGCGCATCCGGAACGCGACCTGGACCTTCGACCCCGCGACCCGGTCGGTGGAGGCCGTCGACGACGAGGCACGCTGGCTGAGCGAGGACGAGCAGAGCCTGCCGGCGGCGGGGGCCGCCACCGCGCTGTTCGGGGGCGGCATGGACGGCCCGGACGACCTGATGTCCTCCATCCGAGAGCGGAGCCGCCGGCGCGGACACGGCGCTCGAAGCGGGTCAGGGCGAGGTCAGACCGATGGACGGTCCGCCCGCCGTCGGGGTGTCACCGAAGCCGACCCTGGCGCTGACCCCGGGGAGGGGATCGCACCGGACGCCGTGGGCGACTCCGAGGCGGACCCGGCGAGCGCGGATCCCAGCGCCGTACCCGGTCGCACGAGCATCCCGGACCAAGCCCTGCCGCTGGAGGACCTTCCCTACGACCCCGACACCATGGGGCTCCCCCCGGCTGCGGGGCGGCCGGCCGAGGAGGCGGCCGATGCTTCCTCCGGCGACGGGGATGCGCCCGAGCAGGTCGCCGGTGCGCCGGATCCGGACCACGAGGTCGCCGGGATCGACGACGAGGCTGCCTCCATCGTGGGCGACGACGACGAAGCCGCAGACGAGCAGGACGCGGAGGACCGGAACGAGGTCGGCTACCTCGTGGATGAGCACCTGGACGGCGAGGAGGGCTTCGAGGAGGGCTTCGAGGAGACCCGCGAAGCAACCCTGGCCGACTTCTTCGGAGACGAGGAAGACGAGGAGCCCGAGCAGCCCGAGCAGCCCGAGCAGCCCGAGCAGCCCGAGGACACGATCGAGACGCCGCCAGAGGACACCCATACCGACCCCCCGGTGAAGGCAGGCAAGCCGCGCAAGGGTCGGCCCAGCGTGCCGAGCTGGGACGACATCATGTTCGGCGCCCGCGACCGCTGACCGCTGACCGCTACCGCTGGGGCGCCCGCGGCCTCACGGCTGCCCTACTAGGTGACCACGGCAGCTGCTCGCACCCGGCCCCGGGCGCGCGAGCTGCGCAACACCCACACCAGCCATCCCAGCATCAAGGCGGCCAGCACCGTCATCCCCAGGTCTTCGCGGACCGGGAGCGCCACCGCCAGCCCGCCGCCCAGCACCCAGGAGAGCTGGATCAGGGTCTCCGAGCGACCGAAGACGCTCGTGCGACGATCCCCGGGGACGTGCTCCTGGATCGTGGCATCGAGCGCCAGCTTTCCCAGCTGCTGGCACAGACCGACCACGAAGCTCAAGAGCAGGACCGTCGGCAGCGTGAAGACCGTCGCCGTGACCGCCGCCACGATGGTGTCCAGCAGCGCCATGGTCGAGTCGATCGCCCAGCGCCGGCCGTGCCGGAACCGGTCCAGGAACGGCCCGATCAGCGGGGCAAGAACACTGAAGGGAAGCAGCGTCAGGAGCAGGAACAGCGCAACCTGACCCCGCGCCTCGCCGGTGAGCACCTGAAGAACAACGACCCGGCCAGAGCCACCGCCACGACGGTGTCGCCCGATCCGGCTCAGGCAGACCCGTGCAACACCGGCACCGACATCTCCTCCGCGCTCATCGAACCGTGGTGCCCGATGAGGGCAAGGAACGCCGGTCGCGCGCTTGCCGAGTCCACCACCGTGGCCAGTCCTGTCATCGCGGTGACCACGTCGCCGATGCGAGGCCGGACCCGGGGGGTCACCGTCCCGAACCAGCCGGCGGAGACGGCCTCCTCGCCGCTCAAGACCTGCGCCTGCTCGCCGAGAACCTCCCGCCACCGCCGGTACACCTGCTCCTGGGCGCCGGGCCGGCAGAAGACGTGGGCCGCGCGCGGGTCACCACCCAGCAGGCGAACGTCCTCACGCAAGGCGGGCACCTCGGCGAGGTCGAAACGCTGGGCCAGCGGGGCGGACACCATCCCGTGGTCGGCGGTCACCGTCAGGGAGGTGCCGGCGGGCAACCGCTGCGCGACGCGCCGCAGCGTGTCGTCCGCCTCCTCGACCGCCGCACCCCACTGCCAGGAGTCCGGCCCGTGCACATGACCCGCTTTGTCCACCTCGTCGAGGTAGAGATAGGTCAGGCTGGGGGCGGGGTTGTCCCGCACTGCCGCCACCGTCGCCTCGACCCGTTCGTCGGCCGTTGTCGCAGCCCGGAAGCGGCCGCCGGCCAGCGCGGCCGTCGTCAGCCCCGACCCGGCGAAGGCCGGTCGGGAGACCGTCGTCACCTCGACGCCGGCGGCATGCGCCCGCGCGAGGAGTGTGGGGGCAGGCTGGTAGCCCGACGGCTCCGGTCCCGCCTCCCAGGAGAGGTGGCTGAACAACCGCTGGCCGTCGGAGGTCGGCGCCAGGGTGCCGATGAGCCCGTGCTCCCCACAGCTGAGACCGGTGCCGAAGCTGGCCAGGCTGCTCGCGGTGGTGGACGGGAAGCCACTGAGCACGACCGGGGCGGCCGGGGTCAAGGCACGCAGAAAGGGCGCGTGGCCGCCACGGTAGGCCAGCTGCTGCGCTCCCAGGCCGTCCACCAGCGCCACCACGGCCCGGCGCGCGCGAGGCAGGGTCAGAGCCGCCGAGCCGGAACGGCCCCACGAGGCGAGGTCGGGCCGGCCGAGCGAGGCCAGCACCGCCGGCAGGACGTCGGCCAGGCACGGAGTATGCGGTGCCGGCCAGGAGGCCCCGCTCGTCACCGTCCCAGTCGCGCGGACAGCTTCTCGGCGAAGCGCAGCGCGCCGGCCAGGGCCTCCTCGCCTTCGGAGTCGGCGGCGATGCGCAGCGAGATGTCGTCCCCGGCCACGGTCCCTTCGTAGCCGTGGTCACCCTCGCACTGCGGGTCGCCACACGAGGCGGGGACCAGGTCCAGCCTGGACACCGACCCCCAGCCGAGCGTCAGGGTGACGGCCCGCCCGCTCAGTCCCCCGGCGTACCCCTCCGGCGCGGGGATGACGTGCGTGAGCATCACCCCGCGCACGACGCGCAGCGGGACGACCTCGGTGGTGACGGTGGCCACGTGCTGCTGCCCGGGCTCGGAGGACTCGTGGTCGTCAGCGTGCCCGATCACCAGGCGGTGCTCGGTCAGCACCAGCACCGTGACGTGGCGCCGGACCGTCTCGGCGTCGAAGGTCATCTCCTGGTGAACGACGTGAGCCACCACGGGCTCGGCACCGAGCGCGGTCGCGACCACGTCGTCGACGACGGTCGGCAGGTAGCCGGCCTTCTCGATGTCGCGGCGCAGGTCCTCCGGCAGCGTGGACGCGGAGCGGGAACGAGCCATGTGCGTCATCCTCGCATCACGGGGGCTGGACGCCGCCCTCACCGTCCCGGTTGAGCGTGCGGCGGCTCAGGTCGGAACGCCCCGCCGACCGCGTCACCCGGATGTGCGCACCCAGGACGGCCACCCCCTCCGCGTGGGCGATCACCGGGTTGAGCGACAGTGAGGCGATCTCGAGGTGGTCGTCGGCGAGGAGCGAGACGCGCCCGAGGAGATCGTGTAGCGCAGCCAGATGCACCGGCTCGGCACCGCGGTATCCGCGCAGCAGCGCCGCCGCGCGGATACCGGAGACCATGTCGGCGACGTCACCGCTGCGCAGCGGGGGAAACCGGTGGGTGACGTCGTGCAGCAGGTCGGTCGGCACACCCGCCACGCCGAAGCCGACCACCGGCCCGAAGAGCGGGTCCTCGGTGGTGCTGACCTGCACGGCGACGCCGCTGGGGGCCGCAGCCTGCACCGCGATCGGGCTCACGACCGACGTACCGGCCTGCGACGCCCGCTCGGCCAGCGAGTCGGCCAGCTCGGTGTAGGCAGCTGCGCAAGCAGCCGGAGTGCTCAGGCCGATGCGCACCCAGCGCAGGCTCGGCTCGTGCCGCAGCTCCGGCGCGGTGGCCTTCAGCACGACCGGGCCGTCGATGCGCGCCGCGGCCTTGCGCGCGGACTTGGGACTGCTGACGGGATGGACCGGCCAGAGGCCGATCCCGTAGGCGTCGAGCAGGTCCTGGGACTGGCGTTGGCTCAGCACCCCGCCGCCCGGCTCCTGGCGCAGGAAGCTCTCGATGACGTCGTGGGCGGTCCTGCGGTTGACGCCGTCGGCGTCGAAGAGGCGACCCCGGTCGTGCCGGCGCCACTGGGCGTAGCGCACCACGCTGGCCAGCGCCCGCACCGCGTCCTCGGGCATCGCGTACGTCGGCAGGCCGCTGACCGTGCCCCGGTGGCCCAGCAGGGTCGCCACACACGGCTTGCCGTGGCGTGCGCTCTGCCCGGCCGCCGCCGGAGCGATCCGCTCGTCGATCGCCGGCTCGGTCGCCGGGGCCACCGGGACGACACACAGCACCACGGCGTCGACCCGCTCGTCGGCCATCGCCTCGGCGACGGCGGCCGACACCGCCTCCGCGCCGTCCGCACCCGAGAGGGTCACCGGCTCCCCCACGGTCTCCAGCCCCCAGGACTGGCAGGCCTCGCTCGCCAGGGCTCCCAGCGCGGGCGAGGTGGTGACGACGGCCACGCGGGGGCCGGCCGGCATGGGCTGGTGGAGCACCAGCTCGGCGACGTCGAAGAGCTGGTGGGTGTTCTGCACCCGGATCACCCCCGACTGGCGCAGCATCTCGTCGAAGACCTCGGGGCGTTGGCTGGTCCGGCGCACCCGGTGGCCCGGGGTGGCGCCTCCCGGGCCGACCCCCGACCTCACGGCCACGACCGGCTTGACCGCCGCCAGCTCCCGAGCGATGCGGGTGAACTTGCGCGGGTTGCCCATGGACTCCAGGTACAGGCCCACCGCAGCCGTGGCGTCGTCGTCGAGCCAGTACTGCATCAGGTCGTTGCCGGAGATGTCGGCCCGGTTGCCGGCGGAGACGAACGACGAGACTCCCAACCCCCGGCCCTGCGCTGAGCCGAGCAGAGCCACGCCCAGAGCACCGGACTGGGCGAACAAGCCAAGGCCGCCCATCTCCGGCCGCGTCGGGACCAGCGAAGCGTTCAGGCAGACGGCGGGGTCGGCGTTGATCAGGCCCAGGCTGTTGGGCCCCAGGAGCCGCATTCCACCGGCCCGGCAGGCGGCCAGCAGCTCGCTCTGGGCTCGAGCTCCCTCCGGCGTCCCGTCGTCGGCGAACCCCGAGGAGATGACGAGCACGGCCTTGGCCCCGACGACCTCGCACTGTCGCACCACCGGGAGCACCTGCGGCGCAGGCACGGCGATGACCACGACGTCGACCGGCTCCTGGATCTGCTCCAGGGAGCCGACCACCGGCAGCCCGGCGACCACAGCCGCGTTCTGCGCGGCGTGGGCCCCGACGGCGAACAACCGGCCCGTGAATCCCCCGTCCTTGATGTGGCGCAGCACCTGCCCACCCACCGACCCGCCGTCGGCCGGGACGCCCACGACCGCGACGCCGCTCGGGTGCAGCACCCGGCGCATGCTGCGCCCTTCGGCTCGGTGCTCCCGAGCCAGCCGCACCTCCCGGGACCGGTCGGTGGGCTCGATGTCGAAGGAGACGACGAGCACACCGTCGTCGTACTCGTGGCGCACCGCGAAGCCCGCCTCCCGGAACACGGCGAGCATGCGCCGGTTCTGCGGCAGGACGTCGGCCAGGAAGCGGCGGACGCCGAGCTCGGAGCCGATGTCGGCCAGGTGCTCCAGCAGGACCGAGCCGATGCCCTTTCCGCGGTGGGCGTCGGCCACGTTGAAGGCGACCTCGGCGGCGCTCCCCTCGTCCTCTCCGAGCCGGTCGAAACGACCGATCCCGGCGATCTCGCCCCCGATCACCACCACCAGCGCGACCCGGTCGTGGTGGTCCACGTGGGTGAAGCGATGCACGTCCCTGGCGCTGAGCTGGGGCACCGGAGCGAAGAAGCGCAGGTAGACCGACTCGGCGGACTGACCGGCGTGGAAGCGGTGCAGCCCTTCCGTGTCATCAGGGGTGATCGGACGCACCCGCGCGACCGACCCGTCGCTGAGCACGAGGTCGGCTTCCCACGCGTGCGGATACCCCGGGGCGGAGGCGTCCCAGTCGGCCATGACGACCAGCATTTCATGTCCGGGGCAGCAGCGTGACCTGCCAGAATGGCGGCCATGGAACTCGCCGACGCGGTACGGCGGCGGCGGATGAGGCGTTCGTTCGACCCGGTGCGGCCGCTCCCGCCGGAGACGGTGGAGGCGGCGCTGGAGGCGGCCACCCACGCCCCGTCAGCCGGGTTCAGCCAGGGGTGGGACTTCGTCGTGCTGCTCAGCCCAGCCGAACGGGCCAGGTTCTGGGACGCGGCCCTGGCCACGGCCCCCGACCGCGAGCCGGACCGGTGGCTGCGCGGCGTGAGCGCCGCGCCGTGCCTCATCGTGTGCTGCTCGGACCCTCAGCGCTACCGGCGGCGCTACGCCGAGCCCGACAAGGCCACCGACACCCCACGGCCTTGGCCGATCCCGTACTGGGACGTCGACACCGGGATGGCCGCGTTGCTGATGCTGCTCACCGCCGTGGACCACGACCTCGGTGGGCTGTTCTTCGGCGTGCCCGCCGACGCTATGGACGCGGTCCGCGCGGCGTTGGACATCCCCTCGGACCGCCGGCTGGTCGGGGTGGTGGCACTGGGCTACCCGGGCGCCGACGGCCCGTCGGCGCCGCGGCGACGGCACCGGCGTGCGGTGGCCGAGGTGGCTCACGCCGGACGGTTCGGGCGGGCGTGGAGTCGGCGCGCGTCCTCGTCCGGCTGAGCCTGCGTTCGGCATACCATCGAGGCGCCCGCGCCACGCCCGTCCACCTCCGTGGACGCCCCCCACGATCGGAGAGCCCGCATGTCACGCCGGTCCCGATCCGCATCGTCCGACGACGCGGACGGGGTTGCCGAGAACATCATCGATGTCGACGTGCAGAGCGAGATGCAGGGAGCGTTCCTGGAGTACGCCTACTCGGTCATCTACTCCCGGGCTCTGCCGGACGCGCGCGACGGGCTCAAGCCGGTGCAACGGCGCATCCTGTACGGGATGTCCGAGCTGGGCCTGCGGCCCGACCGGGCCCACGTCAAGTGCTCGCGGGTCGTGGGCGAGGTGATGGGCAAGTACCACCCGCACGGCGACCTGGCCATCTACGAGGCCATGGTGCGGATGGCGCAGCCGTGGACGATGCGACTGCCGCTGGTGGACGGTCACGGCAACTTCGGCTCCCTCGACGACGGGCCCGCCGCCTCGCGGTACACCGAGGCTCGGATGGCGACCTCGGCCCTGGTCATGACGGCCAGCCTGGACGAGGAGACCGTCGAGTTCGTCCCGAACTACGACGAGCAGCTCACCCAGCCCGAGGTGCTGCCGGCTGCCTACCCCAACCTCCTGGTCAACGGAGCCTCCGGGATCGCGGTCGGCATGGCGACCAACATGGCGCCGCACAACCTGGCCGAGGTCATCGGGGCCGCGCGTCACCTGATCGCGAACCCCCGGGCCAGCCTGGAGGACCTGATGCGCTTCGTCCCCGGCCCCGACCTGCCCTCGGGGGGCACGATCGTCGGTCTGGAAGGGGTCCGTGAGGCCTACGAGAGCGGGCGTGGCTCGTTCAAGACCCGCGCCACCGCGCGGATCGAGAACATCACGGCGCGGCGCAAGGGCATCGTGGTCACCGAGCTGCCGTACCTGGTGGGCCCGGAGAAGGTCATCGAACGGGTCAAGCAGCTGGTGCAGTCCAAGAAGCTGCAGGGCATCTCGGGGATCAACGACCTCACGGACCGGCGCACCGGCATGCAGCTGGTCATCGAGGTCAAGACCGGCTTCCACCCCGAGGCGGTCCTGGAACGGCTGTACGCCCTGACCCCCATGCAGGACTCTTTCGGCATCAACAACGTCGCCCTGGTGCAGGGGCGGCCACGGACGATGGGCCTGCGCGAGCTACTGCAGGTGTACGTCGACTTCCGCGTCGGGGTGGTACGGCGCCGCACGGCGTACCGACTGGCCCGTCGGGAGGAGCGGCTGCATCTGGTGGCCGGGCTGCTCGTCGCCATCGCCGACATCGACGAGGTGATCCAGGTCATCCGCAGCAGCGACGACGCGGCCACGGCCAAGGAGCGCCTGGTCGCGGTCTTCGACCTCACTCAGACCCAGGCCTCCTACATCCTGGACCTGCAGCTGCGCCGGCTGACGAAGTTCTCCCGGATCGAGCTGGAGACCGAGCGCGAGGAGCTGGAGCAGCAGATCGCCGGTCTGCGCGCCCTGCTCGAGGACTCCACCCTGTTGCTGCAGACCGTCTCCGACGAGCTCGCCGAGGTGGCCCGCGAGCACGGCACTGCCCGGCGCACCGTGCTGCTGGAGTCCTCCGGACTCACCACG
The DNA here is from genome assembly GCF_035267225.1 of Ornithinimicrobium sp. Lineage (GTDB taxonomy): Bacteria > Actinomycetota > Actinomycetes > Actinomycetales > Dermatophilaceae > Ornithinicoccus. Next base: position 3,053 of record NZ_DATFMA010000119.1, on the reverse strand, counting down.
CCGACGGCGGGCGCCCCCGTCTCGCAGGCGAGCCCGATGGAGGTGGCCGACGACCCCTGCCGCGTCCTGATGTGCAGCACCGGCCTGCTGGCCCGCACCAGCACCGACGAGACGCCGGGCTCCGCAGGCTCGCGGCGCAAGCACGACGTCGTCACCTCCGCGGTACGGACGACGGCGCGGGGCCAGGTGGGGGTGGTCACCTCACGCGGGCGTGTTCATGCCCTGTCGGTGCTCGAGCTGCCCACCCTGCCCAACACCAACGACAGCCCCGCCCTGTCCGGCGGCGCCCCCCTGGCCGCGTTCCTCGACCTGGCCGTCGGCGAGCGGCCGGTGGCGCTGTGCTCGCTGGATGCCTCCGACCGGCCCGGCCTCGTGCTGGGAACACGGAAGGGGGTGGTCAAGCGGGTCAACCCCGACTATCCGACGAAACAGGTCTTCGACGTCATCGCGCTCAAGGACTCCGACGAGGTGGTGGGAGCGACTGACCTGCGCGAGGACACCGAGCACCTCTGGTTCCTCACCAGCGACGCCAGCCTGCTGCGGTTCGTCGCGTCTTTGGTCCGCCCCCAGGGCCGGGGTGGGTCCGGGGTCGCCGGCGTCACGCTGACCACTGGGGTCACGGTGGTCGGGTTCGGGGCGGTAGCCCCCCAACCGGACGCCGTCGTGGTGACGGTTGCAGGGTCCTCGGCCGCTCTGCCCGGCACCGAGGCGGGCTCGGTCAAGGTGACCGCGTTGAGCGAGTACCCCAGCAAGGGACGTGCGACCGGAGGAGTCCGCGCGCACCGCTTCCTGCGCGGTCAGGACACACTCGTGCTGGGCTGGGTCGGCACGGCACCCGCTCGGGCGGCCTCGGCGAACGGGGTACCGGTCGACCTGCCCACCGAGCGTGGCAGACGGGACGGCTCCGGGACGGCCGCCTCGGCACCGATCGACGCGGTGGCGAGCGGCGCATGGGCCGACAGCACCGGCGCCTGAGCCTCACCCCGCCCCGACGAGCCGGGAGGTCAGCACCAGCAGCGAGGCGGTGAGCAGCGCCATCGCCACGGCGGCTCGGAAGGGCACCGCCCCTCGGCCTCGCGAGGCGAGCACGGCCAGGCCCGCGCCGAGGGTCACGACGGCCCACCCCCACCATTGGGTCACGCCCCCGACGCCGACCACCGACGTCACCATGGCGGCCAGCATGAGCAGGGGCGCGAGCCGCCGGGTCCGCGATGGCCCCAGCCGATGGGGCAGGCCCCGGATGCCGTGGCCCAGGTCCTGGCTCAGGTCGGGCAGCGCGTTCAGCAGGTGGGCTGCGACCCCCAGCAGGGCACCCACCACGACCATCCAGAGCGGCGGCAGGGTGGCGCCGGCACCCATCTCCGGAGGATGCGTGGCGAGCCAGACCACCGCGGGCAGCGACCCGAACGCCACCGCGTAGGGCACGAACGAGGCGGCGGTGGCCTTGGCCCCGAGGTTGTACGCCAGGCCGGAGCCGACCAGGCCCACCAGGTGCACCACCCCAGGCTCCCAGCCCAGGGCCAACGAGCTCACCAGGCAGACGCCGCCGGCGATCGCCAGGGCGGCGAGCGCGGCCAGGCGCGAGACCTGCCCGGTGGCCAGGGGCTTGTCGTGACGGCCGTCGTGCCGGTCCCGCGCCGCATCGAGCACGTCGTTGGACCACCCGATCACCAGCTGCCCGGTGAAGACGCAGAGCACCAGCAGCACCGCCACCCCCGGCGGGGCCGTGAAGGCGAAGGCCAACAACGCCGCCAGCGCTGTCACCGCCAGCGTCGGGCCGGGGTGGCAGCTGCGGGCCAGGCCCGCCGCCGTCGTCGTCGTCATGGCGCTGTCCGCTGGTCGATGGCGGCAGCGTAGCCGGGTGCGCGTCGGGCGCACAGACCGCACTCGTAGTCTGCGGGGGTGTCCACCATCGCAGCCGTCCGTGGGGTCGTGCCGGAGCACCGGTACGCGCAGGCCGAGCTGACGGCCTCCCTGGCCGAGCTTGCGGGGCTGCCGCAGACCCAGGTCGCCACGTTGTCGCGCATCCACGCCAACGCCGGTGTCGAGCACCGTCATCTGGCGCTGCCGATCGAGGACTACGGGCGGGTGACGAGCTCTTTCGACAGCGCCAACGACGCCTTCATCGCGGTCGGCACCGACCTGGCCGAGCAGGCGGTGACGCAGGCTCTGGCCGCCGCCGGGGTCAGGCCAGAAGACGTGGACGCCATCATCTCCACCACCGTGACCGGGCTGGCCGTGCCCTCGCTCGAGGCTCGCCTCATGGCCAGACTCCCGCTGCGTACCGACCTGAAGCGCCTCCCCCTGGTCGGTCTGGGGTGCGTCGGCGGCGCCGCCGGAGTCGCCCGCGCCCACGACTACCTCCTCGGCCACCCCGACGAGGTGGTGGTGCTGCTCTCCGTCGAGCTGTGCAGCCTCACGGTGCAGCGCGACGACACCTCGATGGCGAACCTGGTGGCCAGCGGGCTCTTCGGGGACGGAGCCGCGGCCGTCGTCCTCATGGGCGAGTACGCGGCGCGGCGCCACTACTCCTCCACGCTCGGCGCTCCGTCGGTCGTGAGCAGCCGCAGCCGGATGTACGCCGACACCGAGCGGGCGATGGGCTGGGACGTGGGCGCCTCCGGTCTGCGCATCGTGCTGGGCGCCGAGGTCCCGGACCTGGTGCGGGGGCACGTGCGTGACGATGTCGACACCTTCCTGCGCTTCGCCGAGCTCAGTCGAAGGGACATCGGCTGGTGGGTGGCCCATCCCGGGGGCCCGAAGGTCTTGGACGCCCTGGCGGACGCGCTGGAGGTCACACCGGACGCACTGGGGGTGACGTGGCGGTCGCTGGCGCGAATCGGCAACCTCTCTTCCTCCTCGGTGCTCCACGTCCTGGCGGACACCCTCAGGACGACTCCGCCTGAGCCGGGTTCCTGGGGCATGCTGATGGCCATGGGACCGGGGTTCTGCCTGGAGACGGTGCTGCTGCGGGCACCTGGAACGGTCGGAGTCGAGTGCGATGGGTGACTCCGGCACCTGGTACTTGGTCCTGATCCTCCTCGTCGCAGCAG
>NZ_DATFMA010000118.1:0-16475 GCF_035267225.1 Ornithinimicrobium sp. | reverse complement strand
GACCCCCCTGGTGTGCGCCGGTCACCTGCTCGGCGTAACCGCCGTAGCCGGAGTGGGCGTCGGGGTCGGCGTAGGTCGTCTCGGACGCGAAGTCCTCGGCTTCCGCCTCGCCGTAGGTCATCTGCTCGCGGTCGCCATCCTGGGAGTCGGTCGCCACCGGGGCCGCCGCCTGTCCCTCATGGACGCCCTCAGCGGGCTCGTCCTCCACGACGGGCACATCGGCACCCGTTGCCGTGTCCCGACCGGGCGACTCCTCCTCCTGCCACACCGGCGGATCCTCGTCCTCGTCGGCCTCCTGGTCGTAGGGGTCCTCGGAGCGATGCCCGATGTCCGTGTCCCCGGCTGCGACGTGGTCGCCCCCCACGTCGTAGCGCTCGACCTCGTCTGCCCGCCGGGTCTCGACATCCGCAGTGGACTCCTCCTGGCTCTGGCCGTCGCCCGAGCCAGACGCACCGGGCTTACGCGTCAGCAGCCACACTCCCACGGCTATCACCAGCACCAGCCCGATGATCAAGATCCACACTATGGGGTCCATGTCGCCATCCGTTCGTGTCGTTCGGGCGACCACGAGGTCGCAAGGGTGCAGGGCCTCCTCGCCCCGCCTGCGGTCCACCGTAGTGCCAGGCTGGGCGACGGGCTACGGCTGAACGTGGTGGCAGGATGATGCGGTGACGATCGAGGGGGCCCCGTGCCGGAAGTACGGCGGCTGAGGTGAGCCCGCCACCGTCCGAGGTCGGCGTGGGGCCGTGGCCCGGGCCCTGGCCGGGGGACGAGACCGGCCCGCCGAACCACCTCGACGCCGAGCTGCTGGCCCATGGCGACCGCCGCAACGTGGTCGACCACTACCGGTACTGGACTCGGGAGGCCATCGTCGAAGACCTCGACTCTCACCGTCACGAGGTGCACATCGCGGTGGAGAACTGGGGTCACGACTTCAACATCGGCTCGGTCATCCGCACGGCCAACGCCTTCAACGTCGCCGCCTTCCACATCGTGGGCCGGCGCCGGTGGAACCGTCGCGGCGCCATGGTCACCGACCGCTACCAGCATGAGCACCACCACGCGGACATCGCCGAGCTGGTGGCCTGGGCTGACGACATCCCCCTCATCGCGCTGGAGAACACCGCGCACGCCGCGCCTCTGGAGACGGCGTCGCTGCCACGACGCTGCGTGATGCTCTTCGGCCAAGAGGGGCCCGGCCTGAGCGAGGAGGCGCTTGCTGCAGCCCAGCAGACCCTGGCCATCTCCCAGTTCGGCTCCACCAGATCCATCAACGCCGGGGCGGCCGCCGCCATCGCGATGCACGCCTGGGTGCGCCAGCACGTTTTCGGCCAGACTCTCTGACCTATTTATTGCAACTGAGTTGCAGTAAGGTCGATCCGTGCACGTACCAGACGGATTCCTCGACCTCGCCACCTCCGCCGGAACCGCCGCAGTGGCGGTCGGCGGTCTCGCGTTGGCCCTTCGCGGAGGGCGGCGGGAGCTCGACGACAGGCTGGCGCCGCTTGCCGGAGTGACAGCGGTCTTCGTCTTCGCCGGGCAGATGATCAACTTCCCCGTCGGCGCGGGCACGTCGGGCCACATGATCGGCGGAGCTCTGGCTGCCCTGCTCGTCGGGCCGTGGACCGCGACGCTGTGTCTGTCGGTGGTGCTCATCGTGCAGGCGCTGCTGTTCTCCGACGGTGGCATCACCGCCCTGGGCACCAACATCACCCTCATGGCTCTGGTCTCCGTGTGGACGGCCTGGGGTGCCTACCTAGTGTTGTCCAGACTGCTGCCGCGTCGTCTGTCGGTGGTGCCATGGGTCGCCTTCGTCGCCGGGTTCGTCTCCGTGCCCGCCGCGGCGGTCGCCTTCACTGGGTTATACGCCCTCGGCGGACAGGCGCCGATCCCGCTCGACTCGCTCCTGACGGTGATGCTCGGTTGGCATGCCGTGATCGGGCTCGGCGAAGCAGTCATCACCGCGCTCATCGTCGGCAGCGTCCTGGCCGTGCGCCCCGATCTCGTCCGCGCAGCGCAGCCCTACCTCGAGCGTCAGAGGCTGGAGATTCGTGAAGGGAGCCCGGCATGAGTTCGGTGACAGACACCCAGACCCGTGTCGAGCGCCGTTCGCGGCGCCTCGTGGTGCTGGCCGTCGTGCTGGTCAGCCTCGTCCTCGCGGTGGGCGTGAGCTCCTTCGCCTCGGCCCACCCCGACGGCCTGGAGTACGTGGCCGCTCAGCTCGGTTTCGAGGACACCGCCGGTGACCACGCGACGGCAGGCTCGCCGGTGGCCGACTACGAGGCGACGGGGGTCGAGGACGCGCGGCTGTCCACCGGCTTGGCCGGGTTGCTCGGCGTGGCCGTCACGGCGGCGGTGGCCTTCGCCCTCTTCTGGGCCTTGCGCCGCAGGGCGTGAGCACGTGACGGCTGGTTCCTGAGGTGGGTGCGCAGCACGGGCACCTGCTCCACTACCACGCGCACTCGCCGGTCCACAGCCTTCCGGCCCACCTGAAGGTGCTCGCGTTGCTGGCCTTCGTCGTCGTCGTAGTGGCGACACCGGGGGAGTACTACCTCGCCTTCGCGGCCTACCTCGCCCTGGTGGGGGCGGCGGCCCGGTTCGCATCGGTGCCCTGGGGATACCTGCTCCCACGGCTGGTCATCGAGGTGCCGTTCCTGGTCTTCGCCCTCCTGCTGCCCTTCATCGCCACCGGGCCGCGCATCGAGCTCGGCCCGCTGACCGTGTCCGAGCCCGGGTTGTTCGCAGCGTGGACCCTTCTGGCCAAGGGGACACTGGGCGTCCTGGCGGCATTGCTCCTGGCGGCCACGACGGAGCCGGCCAGCGTCGTCGGCGGCCTGCACCGACTCCGCCTGCCGACCGCGATGGTGCTGATCCTGTCCTTCATGGTCCGGTACGTGGAGGTTGTGGCCACGGAGATGCGTCGGATGACGGTGGCCCGGCGCTCGCGCGGCTTTGCAGAGCGCTCCGTGCGCTCCTGGCCTGTGTTGGCGCGAACAGCGGGGGCCCTGTTCATCCGCTCCTACGAGCGGGGTGAGCGGGTACACCTGGCCATGCTGTCCCGCGGGTTCGACGGTGAGCTCTCACTGGAGACTGAGCAGGAGGCCGGCCGGGCTCAGATGGCGCAGGCCGCCAGCCTGCCGCTGACTGCGGCCGTCGTGCTGGTGGCGGCCCTGACGTGGGGGCCGGTGTTCGCATGAAGCCGCAGGTCATCGACGTGCGTGGCCTGGCCTACGCCTACCCCGACGGTCGTCAGGCCCTCTACGGGGTCGACCTCGCCGTGCAGCGCGCCGAGCGGGTGGCCCTCCTCGGGCCCAACGGTGCCGGCAAGACCACCCTGGTGCTGCATCTGAACGGCATCCTCACTGCGGGAGCGGGCAGCGTGGTCATCTCGGGGCTATCGGTGACGAGAGAGAACCTGCCGGAGGTTCGACGACGGGTCGGCATCGTGTTCCAGGATCCGGACGACCAGCTCTTCATGCCGACCGTGCGGGCCGATGTGGCCTTCGGGCCCCGCAACCTGGGACTGCGTGGCGAGGAGCTCGATGCTCGCGTGCGCAACGCGCTGTCACTGGTGGGAATGGAGGGTGTCGCCGACCGCGCCCCCCATCACCTGTCCTTCGGCCAGCGGCGAAAAGTAGCGGTCGCGACGGTGCTGGCCATGGAGCCGGACGTCCTGGTCCTGGACGAACCGAGCTCCAACCTGGACCCCGCCTCGCGCCGCGAGCTCGCGCAGATCATCCGCTCGCTCCGCTTGACCACGCTCATGGTGACCCACGACCTGCCCTACGCCGCCGAGCTGTGTGAGCGCTCGGTGATCCTCTCCGACGGGGTCGTCGCGGCCGATCGCGACACACGCCTGCTGCTGGCCGACGACGAGCTGCTGGCTGCGCACCGACTCGAGCTGCCCTACGGGTTCGCGCCTCCGCCGAGCGATGAACGTGGCCAGTCGTCTTCCGCGGCGCACGGGGACGCGTCCGACCGCCGTGTTCGACATCGATGGAGCAGCGGTTAAAGTAATTGAACTGCGGTACGGGGGCAGAACGCCATGACCGCCGAGCCACTTGGGGGTGGGTGCGATTACACAGGGGGTCTCGGGGGCGCCGCATGCGGCGGTAGAAGCGTGGGAGCTCTCCCATGAGCCAGCCGACACGGGCGAGACGACGCCCGCCGCCGAGAACCCTGACGCCGCGCTCGCGGCACGGTGGCGCCGCCGCCGCTTGTGGGTCGCCGCCGTCCTCGCGGTGCTGGGGCTGGCATTCATCGTCGTTCTGGCCTCGGACGCGCCGCAGGACGTCCGGTCGGGTGTCAGCGGGTTAGGCCTGCTGTTCGGGGGGGTGCTGGCGGGCATCAGCAGCGCCGTGCGCTGGCACCTGTCGACCGACTCTCGCCGCCGCCGCGCATGGGCGTGCTTCACCCTGGGGGCGGTCGCCGCGTTGGCCGGCAACGGGTGGTCTGCCATCGTCGGCGCCGATCCCGTCACCTCCCCCAGCTGGGTTGCGGAGTCGAGCCTTGTCGTGGCCATCCTGCTCATCATTGCCGGCGTGCTGAGCTTCCCCGCGCTGCGCAGGCGCGGCATGGAGCTCGTCCTGTTGGTACTCGACGGGTTGGTGGTGGGCGGCGCCGCACTGGTGATGGTGTCGGTGCTGGTCTTCAGCCAAGTGCTTCAAGGCGCATCCGCGGGGGGTCGCTTCGAAGCCTTGCTGTTTCCCCTGCTGGACGTGGCGCTGGTGACCGTGGCGACTCTGCTGGTGGCGCGTAGCCGGGGAGACCGGGTGCCGCTGACGTTGATCGGGTGCGGATTCGTGTTGTACGCGTGCTCCGACGTCGCGTTCGTGATGCTGGCCGCCCGCGGAACGTTCGACTTCGGCTCGCCGGTAGACCTGGGCTGGATCCTGGGCTATCTGATGCTGTCCATGGCCGCGTGGTTTCCGAGCGTCGAGTCCCCCGAGGAGACGACGTCCCTGGGCACTTCCGACGTCCTCGGCACGGTGCTGATCTTCTCGGTGCTGTTGCTGGCGGCCCTGGTCCGCAACACGGCGGGCGAAGAGGCGGCGATCAACCCGGCCCAGACGGCGATGTGGTTGATCCTGCTGTTCAGCGCCGGGGCCAGACAGATCATCCTCGGGCTCGACAACGACACCCTGCGGCGAGGCCTCGAGCGCAGAGTGCAGGAGCAGACGACGGACCTGCGCCGCCTGGCCCGGCAGAACGAGGTCCTGCTGACCTCGGTGGCCGACGGGATCTATGGGGTGGACGCCGACGGGCGGATCACCTTCGTCAACCCGGCTGGTGCGGCGCTCCTGTGCTACCCGGTCGACGAGCTGACCGGAAGTCGCGCCCACCAGGCCTTCCATGCGCCCACCGAGTTGGGGAGCCCACACCCGTGGCAGGGGTGCTACATCACCGAGTCTATTCGCGACGGTGTGGTCACGAGCTCGGAGGAGGACACCTACGTCCGCGCTGACGGCTCGCACATCCCGGTCGAGATCACCTGTAGCCCTCTGCTGGACGGGCCGACCATCCGTGGTGCGGTCGTGGCGTTCCGGGACATCACACAACGGCGGGAGGTCGACCGGATCAAGAACGAGTTCCTCTCCGTGGTCAGCCACGAGCTGCGGACACCGCTGACCTCGATCCGAGGCTCCCTCGGGCTCCTGTCGGGCGGCTCTCTGGGGGAGCTGAGCCCGCCGGCGGGGCGGATGGCCGCGATCGCACTCGACAGCAGTGAGCGACTGACCAGGCTGATCGACGACATCCTGGACATGGAACGGATCGAGTCCGGGACCATGCCCATGAACTTCGTCGAGCACGATGCCACGGACTTGATCCGGACGGCAGTCGGCCAGCTGGAGGGGCTGTCGCAAGCGTCGGGCGTGAGGCTCGAGACCGTAGCTACTGGCGGACGTGTCGTGGGCGACTCCGACCGGATCGTGCAGACCTTGACGAACCTGATCGGCAACGCGGTCAAGTTCTCGGCGGCTGGTGGTGTGGTGCGGGTCAGCTCGGCTGAGCACGACGCACGGGTACGTTTTCGGGTGGCTGACGAGGGCAGGGGGATCCCGTCGGAAAAGCTGGAGCGCATCTTCGAGCGGTTCGAGCAGGTCGACTCCTCCGACACCCGGCTCAAGGGCGGTTCTGGCCTCGGGCTGGCGATCAGCAAAGGCATCGTGGAGCGACACGGGGGTCGGATCTGGGCCGAGAGCACGCCTGACGTGGGGACCGTCGTCAGCTTCGACATCCCCTCGACGACCCCCTCCCTGACCGACCGCGGAGCCAAGGTCGACGACGACGCCCCACTGATCCTGGTCTGTGACGATGACATGGGTGTCGTCGAGACGCTCTCGGAGATGCTGCGTCAGCACGGCTACCGGCCCCTCGGCGTCACCGACGGGGCCACTGCGGTGGATGGCGCGCTCGCTCACCGCCCAGCCGCCGTGCTCACCGACCTGCTGATGCCGGAGACTTCCGGGGCGGACGTGGTCAGCCGTCTGCGGGAGGAGGACCGGACCCGCCACATCCCCATCGTGGTCATGTCGGGTCTTGGCCCAGCGGCCGACCCGCTCGTGGCCAGTGCCACCGACAGCTGGCTGGTGAAACCGGTCACCGACGAGAGGCTCGCGAGCACGGTCGCCCGGGTCGTCGAGGGCCGGCGCCGCGAGACATCAGTGCTCGTGGTGGAAGACGACGCGCATCTGGCCAGCGTGATCATCGCGCTGCTGCGCAGTCACGGTCTGCAGGTCGCACACTCCCAGACGGCCGCCGAGGCGGTGCAGTGCGCGCGCGAGATGCTGCCCGGGGTGATCGTGCTGGACCTCCAGCTTCCGGACGGTGCGGGGGTCGACGTGGTTTCCGAGCTGCGTCAGGACGGCAGACTGGCCAGCACCCCGGTGGTCGTGTACAGCGCGGCCGAGGTCACACGCGAGGAGCGCGAGGATCTGCGGCTCGGGGAGACGCTCTTCCTCACCAAGGGGCGCGTGCCACCGGCCGAGCTCGAGGATCGGGTCCTCGAGTTGGTCGACGCCGTCACTGGAGTGACGCGGGGTGAGCGGTGAGCGAGCGCGCGATGACCCGGCTTGCTGTCCCGCCGAACGGGCAGACCCCGCTCGCCATCACCGTCCGGACCGGCAGCGCTGAGGGCTCGACCCTGATCTCGGCCTACGACGGCGCGCTGCAGCAGGCGGGCGTGGCCGACTTCAACCTCGTGACCCTCTCCTCGGTCATCCCACCGATCGCCCGTGTCACCCGGGACCACCGGACCCTCGAGGGCGGGCACGGCGACCGGTTGACCTGCGTGCAGGCCGTGGCCTACGCCGACCATCCGGGTGAGCATGTGTGGGCCGGTCTGGGTTGGGTGACCGACAGTGCCGGGAAGGGCCTGTTCGTTGAGCACACCGGTGGCAGCCGGGTCACGGTCGAGGAGCAGATCCGCCTCAGCCTGGCCGACATGGTCGCTCGCCGGAGCGGTGACTACGGCGACCTCCAGACCGCGCTGGCCACAGCGCACTGCACGAGCCGGCCGGTGTGCGCGCTCGCGCTCGCGGCATTCCGCGTCGAGGGTTGGGAGTCCGCATGAGACGGCCCATGGCGACAATGACGGTGGAGACCGAGGTGGCCGGCGACGTCGTTGCGGAGCTCTTCGAGCTGTATCTGATGGCGTTCGCGCACCTGGAGTGGTCTGCTGCCGCTCGTCACCTGCTCCTCGAGCAGGAGTTCAGGGAGGAGGTGGAGGACCCGCGCACCTTGAAGTACATCACCTGGGACGACGAGGGTTCACCCATCGCGCTGATCACCGTGACCTCCGACCTGGAGGTCCTGCCCTGGATCAGCCAGAGCTTCTACGAGCGGCGGTTCCCGGACCAGTACGCGCGGGGGGCGATCCACTACCTCGGCGTTGGGGTGGTGCATCCCGACGCTCGGTCATCCGGTGCTCTCCGGGAGATGCTGTGGCACGTCGGCGCGGCCGCATCGGAGGTCGGGGCGATCATCGCGACCGACATGTGTGAGCACAACCGGAAGGCCGGCCTGCACCGGCTTTTCGACAGCATCTGCATGGAGGTGCTGGGCGCCCACCTGGTGGAGATCGACCGGCAGATCTACTACGGAGCTGTCGTTCCGAAGGGGTCGTTGAGGAGCATTGGTCAGCCCGAGGAGTCAGCGGAGTCTGTACCGCGAACCGGCTTATGACGAGCCGCGCCGTGCTCATCGTCGATGACGACCCCTCGATCCGCGAGGTGGCCACGATGAGCCTCGAGCTCGTCGGTGGCTGGCGCGTGGTCACCGCCCGAGACGGCGCCGAGGGCCTTGAGCGCATCGCACGCCACCGCCCCGACGTGGTGCTGCTTGACGTCATGATGCCCGTCCTGGACGGCATCGCCACGTGCACCCGGATCCGGGAGAAGCCGGAGACCGCCGACCTCCCCGTGATTCTGGTGACGGCCAAGATCGCACCCGGTGACCGACAAGAGTGGGACGGCCTAGCGGTGTCGGGTGTGATCGCGAAGCCGTTCGATCCCATGACCTTGCCCGCGCAGGTTTCCGCGATGCTCGGCTGGGACTAGGGCAGACCCGGCGTCCTCGTGGGGGCCGGCAAGCCACCATGGGCCGGGCCCGACCGTGAACCCGGGGTGCACCGCGCGGCAAGTGTGGAAGCATGGACCCAGGGCCAGGTTGCTGGCCGAACGCTGTTGTTGCCCGTCGTTACTAGGAGGACTCCATGCCCATCGCGACCCCCGAGGTCTACGCCGACATGCTCGACCGCGCCAAGGCCGGCTCCTTCGCTTACCCGGCGATCAACGTGACCTCGAGCCAGACGCTGAACGCCGCCATCCGCGGCTTCGCGGAGGCCGGCAGCGACGGCATCGTCCAGGTCTCAACCGGGGGTGCGGAGTACCTGTCCGGGTCGACGGTGAAGGACATGGTCACCGGCTCGCTGGCCCTCGCCTCCTACGCCCACGAGGTCGCGAAGAGCTACGACGTCAACATCGCCCTGCACACCGACCACTGCCCGAAGGACAAGCTGGACGGGTTCGTCCGCCCGCTCATCGCCGCCTCCGCCGAGGCGGTCAAGAACGGCGGTCAGCCGTACTTCCAGTCACACATGTGGGACGGGTCGGCCACTCCGCTGGAGGAGAACCTCGAGATCGCTGAGGAGCTGCTGGAGAAGTGCGCCGAGGCCCGCATCATCCTGGAGGTCGAGATCGGGGTGGTCGGCGGCGAGGAGGACGGCGTCGACAACGAGGTCAACGAGAAGCTCTACACCTCTGAGGACGACGCCATCGCCACCATCAAGGCGCTCGGCACCGGGGAGAAGGGCCGGTACCTCACCGCGCTGACCTTCGGCAACGTCCACGGCGTCTACAAGCCGGGCAACGTCACCCTCCGCCCGGAGATCCTGAAGAAGGCGCAGGCGGCCGCGGCTCGCGAGCTCGGGCGCGACGAGGACGACCGGCCCTTCGACCTGGTCTTCCACGGCGGGTCCGGCTCCACCGAGCAGGAGATCTCCGACGCCGTCGACTACGGCGTGCTCAAGATGAACGTCGACACGGACACCCAGTACGCGTTCACCCGACCGGTGGCGGGCTACATGCTGTCCAACTTCGACAGCGTCCTGAAGGTCGACGGCGAGGTCGGGAACAAGAAGTTCTACGACCCGCGCGCCTGGGGCAAGGAGGCCGAGACCAACATGGCCGCCCGCGTGACCACCGCCTGTGAGAACCTGCGGTCGGCCGGCACCCACCAGTGAGCCAGAACCTGCTGGGCATCCCTGAGACCCAGCTACCACCCGACCCGGCGGCGGAGCTCCTGCAGGACGGGGTGGAGCCGCGACAGGTGGTGGTGGCCCACCCCACCTCCTGCCTGACCTGGGCGGTGCTGGCCGAGGGTGCGCTCGCCGACGGACTCGACGTCGAGGCCTACGCCTTCGCCCGAACCGGGTACCACCGAGGCCTGGACGCGCTGCGCAAGGCGGGGTGGCGCGGGCAGGGACCCCTGCCGTGGGAGCACCAGCCCAACCGCGGCTTCCTGCGGGCCCTGGCCGCCCTGTCCACCGCGGCCGAGCGGATCGGCGAGAGTGACGAGCAGCGTCGGTGCGCGGACTTTCTGCGCGACTCCTCGGCCGAGGGCGCCCGGGCCCTGGGGCTCTGAACGCGACACCCTCCCGCCCGGAGCCGGGCTAGGGGGAGCCGACCGTGACACGAAGGACGGACGCATGCCTGCACTGGTGATTGTCGGCGCCCAATGGGGCGACGAGGGCAAGGGCAAGGCCACCGACCTGCTGGGCAGCAGTGTCGATTATGTGGTCAAGTTCAACGGCGGCAACAACGCAGGCCACACGGTGGTCATCGGAGACCAGAAGTACGCCCTGCACCTGCTGCCCAGCGGCATCCTGACCCCCGGGTGCGTCCCCGTGATCGGCAACGGTGTCGTGGTCGACCCCTCCGTACTCATCGAGGAGCTCGACGGCCTCGAGGCTCGCGGCGTCGACACCTCGGCGCTGCTCATCAGCGCCAACGCCCACCTCATCCCGCCGTACAACCGGGTGCTGGACAAGGTCGCGGAGCGCTTTCTGGGCTCGCGCAAGCTCGGCACGACGGGCCGTGGGATCGGGCCGACCTACGCGGACAAGATGAACCGGGTCGGCATCCGAGTGCAGGACCTGTACGACGAGTCCATCCTGCGCCAGAAGGTCGAGGCTGCCCTGGAGATGAAGAACCAGGTGCTGTTGAAGATCTACAACCGGCGGGCCGTCGAGACCGAGGAGATCATGGAGGAGCTGCTCCGGCACGCGGAGCGCATCCGGCCGATGGTGGCCGACACCTCTCTGGTGCTCAACCAGGCCCTGGACGCGGGGCGCACGGTGCTCTTCGAGGCCGGGCAGGCGACCTTGCTCGACGTGGACCACGGCACCTACCCCTTCGTGACGTCGTCGAACGCCGTGTCGGCCGGAGCGTGCACGGGTTCGGGTGTGGCACCGACCCGGATCGACCGTGTGATCGGCATTCTCAAGGCCTACTCCACCCGGGTGGGGGAAGGCCCGTTCCCCACCGAGCTGGACGACGACAACGGGGACTTCCTGCGCCGTCAGGGCGCCGAGTTCGGCACCACGACCGGCCGCCCGCGCCGGTGTGGCTGGGTCGACGCGGTGGTGGGCCGGTACGCCCAGCGGGTCAACGGGGTCACCGACTTCGTCATCACCAAGCTCGACGTCCTGACCGGTCTGGACACCGTTCCCATCTGCGTCGGGTACGACATCTTCGGCACCCGACACGACGAGATGCCCGTCAACCAGAGCGACTTCCACCACGCCACGCCGATCTACGAGTACCTGCCCGGCTGGAGCGAGGACATCTCGGGCTGCCAGCACTTCGACCAACTGCCCCGCGCCGCCCAGAACTACCTGCTGCGCCTGGAGGAGCTGATCGGAGCGCGTATCTCGGTCGTCGGCGTCGGGCCGGGGCGCGAGGCGACGATCTCGCGGCATCATCTGCTCGACCCGGCACCCGCGCAGCCCGGTCAGCGAGCCGGGTGAGAGCGGCCCGCTCGGTCTAGGCCGGCGAGGCCGCGAGGGCCAGAGCGCGCTGGATCACCCCGGTGTGCGCCGCGCGCAGCCGCGAGAGCGGAAGATCGTAGAGGTCTTCCACCCGCAGGCTGTCGGAGCCGGTCGTCCCGATGCGGATCGCGGGCTGCTGGTGCGCGGCGCAGAGGTCGACGAGGTCCGGCACGTCGTCCTCGGCCACCGCGATGAGGGCCCGGGCGCCGGACTCGCTGAACAGAGCCGAAAACGCCTCGATGCCGTCGCGCAGGCACAGCCCTTCCAGGTCCGCCTCGATTCCGATCCCGTGGCGCAGGACCGCCTCGGCCAGCGCCATCGCGAGGCCCCCTTCGGAAAGGTCGTGGGCCGAGTGAAGCATTCCGTTGGCTCCGGCGGCGAGGACGGTCCGGCCCAGGCGTCGCTCCGCCTCGAGGTCGACCGGCGGCGGCAAGCCTCCCAGATGCTGGTGGGCCACCTGCGCCCAGAGCGAGCCGTCGAGGTCGTCTCCGGTGGCGCCGAGCAGGAAGACCGCCAGCCCGGGCTGCTGCCAGCCGGCACGGTTGCGCGCCGCCACGTCCTCGATCACCCCCAGGACCGCCACGAGCGGAGTCGGGTGGACGGCCAGGTCGCCGGTCTGGTTGTAGAACGAGACGTTGCCTCCGGTCACCGGGATCCCCAGCGCGGTGCAGCCGTCCGCCAGGCCGCTCACAGCCCGCTCGAACTGCCACATCACGGCCGGATCCTCGGGTGAGCCGAAGTTCAGGCAGTCCGAGACGGCGGTGGGCACCCCACCGCTGACCGCCACGTTGCGGTAGGACTCGGCCAGGGCGTGCTGGGCGCCGGCATAGGGGTCCAGCTGGGCGAAGCGGGGGTTGACGTCGGCGCTGATCACCACGCCTCGGCCGGTGACCTCGTCGACGCGCACGACCCCGGCGTCGTCCGGCATGGCCTGGGCGGTGTTGCCGCGCACGTAGCGGTCGTACTGCTGGGTGACCCACGTGACGTCACAGCCGTTGGGCGAGGCCAGTACGTCGAGCAGGGCTTGTGCGAGCTCCGGGCCCTCCTCGGGCGCCGGCAGGCCCACGGTGCTGTCCGCGACCTGCGCGTCGAGGTACGCCGGACGCGCCATCGGGCGCTCGTAGACGGGGCCGTCGTGGGCGACGGAGCGTGGAGGCACGTCGACGATGAGCTCGCTGCCCCAGTAGACCTGCAGGGTGTCGCCGTCGGTCACCTGCCCCAGCACCGTGGCCTCGACGTCCCATCGCGCGGTGATGGACATGAAGTCGTCGAGCCGCTCCGGCTCGACGACCGCCATCATCCGTTCCTGGGACTCCGACATCAGGATCTCCTCCGGCGACAGACTCGCGTCGCGCAGAGGCACCCGGTCGAGGTGGACCGACATCCCGCCATCACCGTTGGAGGCGAGCTCTGAGGTCGCACAGCTCAGCCCGGCCCCCCCGAGGTCCTGGATGCCGGCCACCACGCGGGCGGCATACAGCTCCAGACAGCACTCGATGAGGACCTTCTCGGCGAACGGGTCGCCTACCTGCACCGCCGGCCGCTTGGTCGACCCGGAGGAGTCGAAGCTCTCCGAGGCCAGCACCGAGACGCCGCCGATGCCGTCGCCGCCGGTCTTGGCTCCGAACAGGACCACGAGGTTGCCGGCGCCCTCAGCCGAGGCGAGATGAATGTCCTCGATACGCATGGACCCCACGCACAAGGCGTTGACCAGGGGGTTGCCCTGGTAGCAGGGGTCGAACTCCACCTCGCCGCCGATGTTCGGCAGGCCGAGGCAGTTGCCGTAGCCGCCCACGCCGGCCACGACGGCGGGCAGTACCCGGGCGGTGTCCGGGTGGTCGAGCGCGCCGAAGCGCAGCGCGTCCATCACCGCGATGGGGCGGGCGCCCATGCTCATGATGTCGCGCACGATGCCCCCCACGCCGGTCGCAGCGCCCTGGTAGGGCTCGACGTAGCTGGGGTGGTTGTGGCTCTCGACCTTGTAGGTGACGGCCCACCCGCCCCCGATGTCCACCACCCCGGCGTTCTCCCCGATGCCGACCAGGAGCGAGGCACGCATCTGCTCGGTGGTCTTGTCGCCGAACTGACGCAGGTGCACCTTGGAGGACTTGTAGGAGCAGTGCTCGGACCACATCACCGAGTACATGGCCAGCTCGGCGCTGGTCGGCCGGCGACCGAGGATCTCGCGAATGCGCTCGTACTCCTCGGGCTTCAGCCCCAGGGCGGCGTACGGCTGCTCCACGTCGGCCGAGCCGGCGGCCACGGGCACGGTGTCGACCGCGAAGCGCGGACCGGTGCTGGAATCGCCGTTGTCGTCCCGGCTCGCGCCACCGCCTCCGCTCATGCCCGCACCACACTGTTCAGCACCGAGGTGAAGAAGGTCAGGCCGTCGACCGACGGCCCGTACCCCGATTCCACCGCGTGCTCCGGGTGGGGCATGAGCCCGACGACGTTGCCCCGGGCGTTGGTGACGCCGGCGATCGCCCGGCGAGACCCGTTGGGGTTGTCACCGACGTAACGCGCCACCACCCGGCCCTGCTCCTCCAGCTCATCCAGCGTCCGGTCATCGGCCATGTACGCTCCCTCACCGTTCTTCAGCGTCACCACGACCTGCTGTCCTGCCTGGAAACCCGAGGTCCAAGCGGTGTGGGTGCTCTCGACGCGGAGGGTCTGGTCCTGGCACCGGAACTGCTGGTGGTCGTTGCGAACGAGGGCGCCGGGCAGCAGGTGGGACTCGCACAGCACCTGGAACCCGTTGCAGATCCCGAGCACCGGCAGACCGTCCTGGGCCGCGGGGATGACCGCGTCCATCACCGGTGAGAAGCGGGCGATGGCCCCGGCGCGGAGGTAGTCACCGTAGGAGAAACCTCCGGGGAGGATGACGGCCTCCACCCCCTGGAGTCCGTCATCCGCGTGCCACAGCCGAACCGGCTCGGCGCCGGCGAGGTGGACCGCGCGACGGGCATCGTGGTCATCCAGCGAGCCGGGGAAGGTGACGACGCCGACCCTCATGCCTGGTCACCCTGCTGCGCCCGGACCTGTTCGACGTCCTGCTGCGCCCGGACCGACACCACGTCCTCGATCACCGGGTTGCTCAGCAAGGTCACGGCCGCCTGTCGGGCCGCGGCCAACGTCTGCGGGGTCACCTCACCCTCGACCTCCAGGGTGAAGCGCTTGCCTTGGCGCACCTGCGTGAACTCCGTGGCGCCCAACCGCGCGAGTGCTCCGGCCACCGCCTGCCCCTGGGGGTCCAGAATCTCGCGCTTGGGCATGACATCGACGATGACGGTTCCCAACAGGGGGTCACTCCTCGCGACTGGATGGTGGTCACAACGATGGTCGCCAGGCCCGTCGGCGGGGCCGGGAACGGGCGTAGCCGCTGGAGGCAGTCTACGCGCCGTGGGGGTCGAAAGACCGACCCGTGAGGGCCTCGTAGGCTTCGACGTATCGGGCCCGGGTGCGGGTGAGGACCTCCTCGGGCAGGGCAGGAGGAGGCTCGCCCGATCCCCGGTCCCACCCGCTGTCCGCGCTGGTCAGCCAGTCGCGCAGGAACTGCTTGTCGTAGGACTTCTGCGGCCGGCCGGGTTCCCACTCGTCAGCCCTCCAGAAGCGTGAGGAGTCAGGGGTGAGGACCTCGTCGGCGAGGACGAGCCGCACCTGCTGGGGCTCGATCAGCGTCCAGTCGACGGTGCCGTCCTCGCGCAGGGCCGGGGAGGGCACTTCGGAAGGAACGACGCCGAACTCCAGCTTGGTGTCGGCGATGATGATGCCTCGCTCCTGCGCGATCTCGTTGCCGCGCGCGAGGATGGCCAGGGTCAGGGTGCAGGCCTGCTCGGCCAGCGCCGGCCCGATGAGCTCGGTCAGCTCCTCGTAGGTCATCGGGGCGTCGTGCTCACCGGCCGGCGCCTTGGTGCTCGGGGTGAAGATCGGCTCGGGCAGCCGCGAGCCGTCCTCCAGCCCTTCCGGCAGAACGACTCCGCTCACCGTCCCGTCGGCCCGGTACTCGGCCAGACCCCCGCCGGCGAGGTAGGCCCTGGCCACGCACTCGACCGGCAGCATGAGCAGGCGGTGGACGTAGATGCCGCGGCCGTGCACCTGCACCGGAACGTCGGTGGACTCGACGTGGTCGGCGCACAGCTCGGCGAGCTGGGTCAGCCACCACAGGGACAGCTGGGTGAGCACGATTCCTTTGTCGGGGATGGGCGAGCTCAGCACGTGGTCGTAGGCGCTGATGCGGTCCGAGGCGACCAGGAGCATGCGCTCCTCCTGCGGCAGCCGTGTCTGCGGGTCCAGCGGAACGTACAGCTCGCGCACCTTGCCGGCGTACAGCGGCAGGTGCCCCTCGATGTCCAGGTAGCTGTCCGTGGGACCGTCCATGGAGGGGTTTGCCGGCGCGCTCGTATGCGCAGCGATGTCGCGCCGGAACTGGGCTCCCTCCATGCGGATGCACCCGACCGCCTGGTAGGCCCGGTCACGTGCCTGCGCCAGGCCCTCACCCACCGCCACGACCGACAGGACCCGGCCACCGGCGCTGGACAGCCCCGTGGCCGACGAGTCGTCCTCAGCAGTGCCGGGTGCGGGCTCCACGGCTGTCCCGGCGTGCAGCACGTGCACCCCCGGGATCCGTTCCGCGTCTTCGAGCCCCTCGATCGGGACGCCGGTCACCGGGGAGTGCGGGTAGCCGGAGGCAGCCAGCACCACCGTGACGGCAGCCTCCTCGCGCCAGGCCAAGGGCGGCAGCTCGGCGAGGGTGCCGGTGGCCGCGGCTCGCAGCAGCGAGCCCAGCGGAGTGCGTAGCCGGGCGAGCACCGACTGGACCTCGGGGTCACCGAACCGGGCGTTGAACTCCACCACCCGCGGGCCCGCGTCGGTCAGGGCCAGGCCCACGTAGAGCACCCCCACGAAGGGCGTGCCCCGGCGAGCCATC
>NZ_DATFMA010000117.1:0-2509 GCF_035267225.1 Ornithinimicrobium sp. | reverse complement strand
CATGGGGAAGTCCCGCGAGGGCAGACAGTCGCCGTACCAGCTCGACTTCAGCGCTCCTCCACGCCCGAAGACGTCGGCCAGCGGCAGCTCCAGCGTCAGCTCGGGCGAGGGCACCCCGACCAGCACCACCGTCCCGGCGAGGTCACGGGCGTAGAACGCCTGCGTGTAGGTCTCCGGGCGCCCCACCGCGTCGACCACCACGTCGGCGCCGAAGCCGCCGGTCAGCTCGCGCACCGTCTCGATGACGTCGTGCTCCCCTGCGTTCACCGTGTGCGTGGCGCCGAAGCGGCGCGCTGCTTCGAGCTTGCGCTCCTCGATGTCCACGGCGATGACCGTGGTGGCCCCGGCGATCGAGGCTCCCGCGATGGCGGCGTCCCCGACCCCACCGCACCCGATGACCGCCACCGACTGGCCCCGGGTGACCCTGCCGGTGTTCACCGCGGCGCCGAACCCGGCCATGACCCCGCAGCCGAGCAGCCCGGCCGCGACGGCGGAGGCCGCGGGGTCGACCTTGGTGCACTGCCCGGAGTGGACGAGGGTCTTCTCGATGAAGGCGCCGATGCCCAGGGCCGGCGTCAGAGCGGTGCCGGCGTCGTCCCCGGAGGCGAGGGTCATGGACTGGGCGGCGTTGTGGGTGTCGAAGCAGTACCACGTCTGGCCGCGCTGACACGCCCGGCACTGCCCGCACACCGCCCGCCAGTTGAGGATGACGAAGTCGCCGGGCGCGACGTTCGTCACGCCCTCGCCGACCGCCTCCACCGTGCCGGCCGCCTCGTGACCGAGCAGGAACGGGAACTCGTCGTTCACCTCACCGTCCCGGAAGTGCACGTCGGTCTGGCACACGCCGCAGGCCTCGACCGTCACGACGGCCTCACCAGGGCCGGGGTCGGGCACCACGATGTCGACGAGCTCGACCGGGGCGTTCTTGCTGCGGGCGATAACGCCCTTGACGGTGCTGGGCATGCGGTCCTCCTCGACCTCGGTGACAGGCACCACCGTATGCGGTTCCGACCCCCCGGCGCGCGGTCGGGCCCTAGCCAGGCTCGTAGGCGGCGTAGGTCACCCCGCCCGCGAAGGAAGCGGCCCGGAGCAGGCGCAGGTCCGGCACCGCCTGGCCCTCGGGGAAGAAACCCCGGCCGCGGCCCTGCCAGGCCGGGAAGACGAACATGCGGTACTCATCGACCAGACCGGCCGGGATGAGCGCGTGGCACAGCTGGATGCTGCCGGTGACGACGACCTCGCCGCCGGGCTCATCGCGCATCGCGCGGACGGCGTCCAGCGGGTCGCCCCGGACGAGCGAGGAGTGGGTCCACTCCAGCTCGCTCAGGGTCGCTGACACCACGCGCTTGTCCACGCGGTTGAGGTGGTCCGCGAGGCCGGTCGTGTCGTCGTGCTGGTGCGGCCAGTAGCTCCGCAGGTCGCAGAAGGTCTGCCGGCCGAGCAGGAGCACGTCCTCGTGGGCACTGTGCTCACGCAGCTCGGCGGCGAGGTCGTCGCCCTGCGAGCCGGGGTCGAACCAGTCGTCGAGCATCTCCACCCGGCCGTCCAGGGTCATGTTCTGGGTGATCACGATGCGCATGTCGGCTCCTCGAATCTGCTGTCCGCGCGGTCCGAGTCCAGGACCCTCGGCAGGCCGGCGAGCCGGAACAGGTGCGGCTCGAACCATCCGATGACGTCGTCGATGAGTCCCTCGCTGCCCACGTGGAGCGCCTGCAGCTGGAAGGCCTCCCACTGACGCCCTTTGCGCAGGTACATCCCCACGGCCGGGCCGGCGTTGAGGGTGGCGTAGCGGAAGCGGAGGTCGCCGGGCTCGGCCGCCGGACAGTGGGTCCACGAGAGCTCGGCGACCGGGACGGCGCCGCGGTACCACCGGTCGAAGGGTGGCATCTGCCAGGTCACCTCGTCCGCGACGGCGGCGACCACCGCGTCGAAGTCATGTCGCTCGAACGCGGAGACGAAGGCTTCGACCGCGGCGTGTTCGGTCGAGTCCTCGACCCGGGCCGACGGCTCGGCCAGCCCGCCGGCGATGCGGGCGCGGCCCCGTTGCAGGGCGGAGCTCACCGAGGCTGGGGTCGTCTGCAGGGTCTCCGCGACGGCGGCGGCACTGAAACCGAGCACGTCGCGCAGGATCACCACGGCCCGCTGGTTCGGCGCCAGGCCCTGCAGAGCAGCCGTCCAGGCGAGGGTGATGTTCTCCCGGCTGAGCAGCTGCTCCTCGGGGGTGGGAGCCGCGCTCGCCCAGAGCATCGAGTCCGGCAGCGGCTCCAGCCAGGACACATCCTGCCGGGCGTTCAGCGGGGCTGTCGGGTCGCCCGGCGGCGCTCCCATTCCCGCCGGGAGGACTCGTCTGGACGCCGAGGACAGCGCATTGAGGCACGAGTTCGTGGCGATGCGGTACATCCAGGTCCGGACCGAGCACCGGCCGTCGAAGTCGTGGAACCCGCGCCAGGCGCGCAGGTAGGTCTCCTGGACCTGGTCCTCCGCGTCGACCGGCGAGCCCATCATCCGG
>NZ_DATFMA010000116.1:0-10297 GCF_035267225.1 Ornithinimicrobium sp. | reverse complement strand
CACGCCGGCCACCACAGCGGCCAGCACCGCGCCGACGACCGTCCCCAGCACGCGGTGCGCGGCGCGCTGCATCGTGGCGGCGTACGACGGCTGGATGACGACGAACAGGGTCAGCAGGAGCCACCACGCTCCCGGTGCTGTCGTCCACTGCATCGCGATCCAGGCGCCGATCCCGGCCAGCAGTCCGAGAGCCACGGCGAAGTACCGACCGGCGGCGGCCGGCACGGCAGGCGGTTCGCGGGAGGGCAGCGCATCGCCGGCGAGCCGGCCCAGGAGGGTGATCCACAGACCCCCCGCCGCGACCCAGGCTCCCATCGCCACGGTCGCGGCGGGGGAGGAGTCGGCGGAGACGGTGCTCGAGGCGAGCGCGACCATGGGTGCCCCGATCAGAGCGAAGGCGGTCTGCGGGCCGGCGAGGGAACCCACCCCGTGCCAGCCCCGTGTCGACGACAATCCCACGGCGACCCCGATGGCGGCCATCAACAACGAGCCGGCCACCGGCTGCTCACGGAAAGGAACCGCGCCCATCATCAGCGCGGCGGTCACCAGGCCACTGACCAGTGCGACCCGGACGCTGATCAGCACACCCACGCCTGCCGGCAGCATGCCCAGGAAGAACAGGCTTCCTCCCGCCGCCCAGGGCGAGGCGCTGAGGACCACGACCGGAGCGATGACCAGGGCGACCAGGCCAAGTAGCCGCGGTGTCACGGGCACCCCCTCACACGTGCTCGTCGGGCGCGGATCATGGCCCTCCTCACCTTAGGCCAGCCGGGGCCGACGACACCCGAGCCGGCGGGTCGGCTGCGGCCGTTCCGCCGTGCAGCGAGCCCACGTACGGTGTCGTGCCATGCGGTTGAGTGAGTTCTGGACACTGATGGAGCAGGAGTTCGGTGGCCCCTACGGCCGCACCGTGGCCACCAGCCACGCCATCCACGCCCTGGAGGACCGCACCGCGGAGGAGGCCATCGAAGCGGGCAAGCCGGTCCGCACGGTGTGGCTGGCCCTGTGCGAGGACCTCCAGGTGCCACCCGAGCGACGGTTCCTGGCCGACCGTCGCCCGCCGAGGCGCGCCTAGCCGACCTGAGTCTCGGCTCGACGGCGCAGCAGCCCTCGTTCGTGGAGTGCCCGGACGATCTGCACCGCGTTCAGCGCGGCACCCTTGCGCAGGTTGTCGCCGACGACGAAGAACACCAGGCCATGGCCACCGGGGACGGACTGGTCCGTCCGCAGCCTCCCCACGTAGGTGGGGTCCGTTCCGGTCGCCGACAGGGGGGTGGGCACGTCCTGCAGGACCACACCGGGTGCGTCGGCAAGGACCTGTCGGGCGCGCTGTGGGCTGAGCGGCTCGGCGAACTCCGCATGCACGGCGAGGGCATGGCCGGTGAACACCGGCACCCGCACGCAGGTGCCGGCGACGGGCAGATCCGGCAGACCCAGGATCTTGCGAGACTCGCTGCGCAGCTTCTGTTCCTCGGTGGTCTCACCCGAGCCGTCGTCGACGAGGTCGCCGGCGAGGGCGACGACATTGAACGCGATCGGTGCGACGTAGTTGTCCGGGTCGGGCAGGCGCACCGCGCCGCCGTCGCGCGCCAGGTCCTCCAGTCGCTCGGCCTGCGCCCCGGCGCGAACCTGGCCGGCCAGCTCGGCCACTCCGGACAGCCCGGAGCCGGATACGGCCTGGTACGTCGAGACCGCGAGCCGTCGCAGACCTGCCGTCTCGTGCAGGGCTCGCAGCGCCGGCATCGCCGCCATGGTGGTGCAGTTCGGGTTGGCGACGATGCCGCGACCCTGGCCCGAAACCGCCAGGTCCAGCGCGTCCGGGTTGACCTCACTGACGACCAGCGGCACCGCCGGGTCGGCGCGCCAGGCCGACGAGTTGTCGACCACCACCGCACCCGCGTCGGCGAACCGCGGGGCGTGCTCGCGCGAGGTGGAGCCTCCCGCCGAGAAGACGGCGACGTCGATGCCACCCAGGTCCACCGTGGGGTCGGCCACGTCCTCCACCACGACCGTGCGCGGTTGACCGACGTACGGCTCGCCGTCCCACCCGCCTTCCCAGGGCAGCTCCCGGCCCGCGCTGCGAGCGGAGGCGAAGTACCGCACGCTGGCCACGGGCAGGTCCAGCTGGGCCAAGAGGCCGCGCATCACCGTGCCCACCTGCCCGGTCGCGCCGACGACAGCCAGATGCAGGCCCTCCCCGGTGCCCATCAGCGGCCCGTCCCGCCGTGGACCACAGCCGGGGTCTCGGCGTCCAGGTGGAAGGCCGTGTGCACGACTCGCACCGCCTCGGCCAGGCGGTCCTGGTCGGTGATGACCGAGATCCGGATCTCGCTGGTGGAGATCATCAGGATATTCACGCCCGCCTCGGCCAGCGCCGCGAACAGCCGACCGGCGACCGTGGGGTTGGAGCGCAGCCCGGCGCCGACGAGCGACAGCTTGCCGATCTGCGAGCTGTAGTGCGTGTCGACGAAGCCGATCTGGTGCTGCATCGCCTGTACCGCGGCCACGGCGCGCTGGCCGTCCTCGACCGGCAGGGTGAAGGAGATGTCGGAGGTGCCTTCGCGCGAGGTCGACACGTTCTGCACGATCATGTCGATCGAGACGCCGACCGCGCCGACGGCGCTGATGACGGCCGCCGCAGTGCCGGGGATGTCGGGCAGACCCACCACCGTGATCTTGCCCAGAGACATCTCGTGTGCGATGCCGGAGATGAGGGGATCTTCCATGTCGTCCTCCAGGTGCGAGGTGAGCGGTCGGCCGACCAGGATCCACGTGCCCTCGGCATCGGAGAACGAGGACCGGACGTGGATCGGCACGTCGTAGCGGCGGGCATACTCCACGGCCCGCAGGTGCAGGATCTTGGCTCCCTGGGCGGCCATCTCCAGGGTCTCCTCGACCGTCAGCCGGGTGATCCGGCTCGCGGCCGGAACGATACGAGGGTCGGCGGTGAAGATGCCGTCGACGTCGGTGTAGATCTCACACACGTCGGCGTGGAGGGCGGCAGCCAGGGCGACGGCGGTGGTGTCGGAGCCACCCCGGCCCAGGGTGGTCACGTCCTCGTCCTCCGAGACCCCCTGGAAGCCGGCCACGATGGCCACGGCTCCCTCGTCCAGCGTGCGGCGCACCCGGTCCGGCGTGACGTCGAGGAGGCGGGCCCGCCCGTGGCTGCGGTCGGTGCGCATGCCGGCCTGCTCGCCGGTGAACGACCGCGCCCGGACTCCGTGGTGCTCGATGGCCATGGCCAGCAGAGCCATCGAGATGCGCTCGCCCGCGGTCAGCAGCATGTCCATCTCGCGCTCAGGGGGAGGGCCGGGGTTGACCGCGGCGGCCAGGTCGAGCAGCTCGTCGGTGGTATCGCCCATCGCGGAGACCACCACGGCGACCTCGTGACCCGCTCGATGGGTGTCGACCACGCGCCGGGCGACCCGCGTGATCGCGGCCACGTCGGCCACGGAGGAGCCGCCGAACTTCTGGACGAGCAAGGACATGGTGGTGCTGTCTCCGGCAGGCGAAAGGGGCGATGGCAGGGATCCGCGCGGTGCGACGGCGGGTCGACCCAGTGTAGAGCCCCGTCGCGCCCGTGCGGCGCGCCCGGCCGGGCTGCGGTCTCGATCCGGACCCGGTATCCGGCACAAGGAAGACATTCGGGGGCTGTTTTGTCACGATGCTGTCATGGCGACGACAAAAGAAAGTCGTGCCAGTGATGCCAGGGGGACCTTCTTCGGCCATCCGCGCATGCTGGCCAATTTGTTCAGTGTCGAGATGTGGGAGCGGTTCTCCTTCTACGGCATGCAGGGAATTCTCCTGTACTACATGTACTTCTCGGTCACCGACGGTGGGCTGGGAATCGAGGAGAGCACCGCGACCGGGCTGATCGGTGCCTATGGCGGCGGCGTCTACCTGTCCACCATCCTGGGGGCGTGGCTGGCCGACCGCGTGCTGGGCTCGGAGCGCGTGCTGTTCTACAGCGCAGCGATGATCATGTGCGGGCACATCGCCCTGGCTGTCCTGCCCGGCGCGTCGGGTCTGGCCGTCGGTCTCGTCCTCGTCGGCGTCGGCTCAGGTGGGGTGAAGGCCAACGCGACCTCGCTGGTCGGCACGCTGTACGCCGAGGGCGACCAACGGCGTGACGCGGGCTTCTCGCTCTTCTACATGGGCATCAACACCGGCGCGCTGGTCGGCCCGCTGGTCACCGGGTTCCTGCAGCAGGACTGGGGGTTCCACGTCGGCTTCGGGGCGGCGGCGGCCGGGATGGCCATCGGGCTGACGCAGTACGCGCTGACCCGCAAGAACCTGCCGCCCTCGGCCTCCGTGGTTCCCAACCCCCTGCCGCAGGAGCAGCGGGTGAGGTACCTGCTGATCGGGGTCGGGGTGCTCGGTGCCCTCGCGCTGGCACTGCTCACCGGGCTGATCGACGCCGGCGACCTGCCCGTGGTGATGGCCGGTGCCGCTGTGGTGGCCGCCATCGCCTACTTCGCTCTGCTGCTGGGCAGTCCGCGGGTCGATGCGCTCGAGCGCAGCCGGGTGCTGTCCTTCATCCCGCTCTTTCTCGCGTCCGCCGCCTTCTGGGCGTTGTACCAGCAGCAGTTCACCGTCATCGCGTTGTACTCCGAGCAGAGCCTGAACCGGGACATCCTGGGTTGGACGATGCCGCCGAGCTTTGTGCAGTCCATCAATCCCGTCTTTATCGTGATCTTTGCGGGGGTCTTTGCGGCGGTCTGGACGAAGATGGGCTCACGTCAGCCTTCGTCACCGATGAAGATGGCCGGGGGCCTGGTTCTCATGGGGGTGGCGTTCCTTGCTTTCATTCCGTTCGCCGGTGACGGCCCCCATGGCACGCCCCTGATGGCTCTGGTCGCCATCCTGTTGCTCTTCACCTTCGCCGAGCTGTTCCTGTCACCGACCGGGTTGTCGCTGTCGACCAAGCTCGCTCCGAAGGCCTTCCGCACCCAGATGGTGGCTCTGTTGTTCCTTTCGGTCTCCATCGGGACCACGTTCGCCGGGATCCTGGCCGGTTACTACCGCGAGGACAACCAGGTGCCCTACTTCAGCGTGATCGGCCTGAGCGGCATCGGTCTCGGGCTGCTGCTGGCGCTGTGTGTGCCGCTGCTGAGGCGGTCGATGCGCGGCGTGACCTGAGCCTCACGGCGAGCCCGCCTCACCCGGCGCGCAGTAGGGTGCTCAGCTCGATGGTGTCGTCCACGACGGCGACCGGCTGCTCGGCCTCCAGCTCATGGCGCAGCCCGGCCCCCCACGTCACGCCGACGGCCGACATTCCCGCGGCTCGTGCGGCGCGCAGGTCGTGCACGCTGTCGCCGACGTAGACGCAGTCGCTCGGGTCCACCTGAAGGGTGCTCGCGGCATGAAGCAGCGGGTCGGGGTCCGGCTTGTGCCGGTCGGTCGCCTCGGCGCCGGCCAGGACCGGGATGCGGCGATGCAGGCCTGTGGCGCGGAGCCCCAGGTCGGCGGTCTGCGCGATCTTCGCGGTCACCACGCCGAGCCGGGCTCCCGATCCCTCCAGGTCGGCGAGTAGCCGCCGTACCCCGGGAAACTCGCGGATCATCTCGTCGTGGTGCGCGAGGTTCCACTCGCGGTAGACCCGCACCACCTCCTCGACGTCGTCCACGCGGTCGGGGAATGTCTCGGCGACGGTGGCTCGCAGTGGTCGACCGATCCAGGAGCGCAGCTGCGGTTCGGGCAGGTCGGCGCACAGCACGGCTCTCAGGGCGTGACGGTACGACGCCACGATGAGGTCGATGGTGTCCGCGAGGGTGCCGTCGAGGTCGAACAGGACTACAGGCCATCGGAGCACGCCCGAAGCCTAGCCATGAGTCGCTACGTCGATTCGGCCGGGTGTGGTGCGGACGCCTGGGCGGACACGTCGTGGTGGACACGCCCGACGCAGGGGTCCATGCGTAGGCTCCGGGGGTGGACGAAGACCGCATCGCGCTGTTCCTGGACTACGAGAACCTGGCGCTGGGCGCCAAGGAGCACCTGGGGGGTGCGCCGTTCGACCTGAAGCCGATCAGCGACGCTCTCGCCGAACGAGGGCGGGTGGTCGCGCGGCGGGCGTACGCGGACTGGTCCTACTTCGACGACGACCGCCGGATGCTCACCCGCTCGCACGTCGAGCTCATCGAGATGCCGCAGCGGATGGGGGCATCGCGCAAGAACGCGGCCGACATCAAGATGGCCGTCGACGCGATCGAGCTGGCCTTCAGCAAGGACTACATCTCCACCTTCGCTGTATGCACCGGCGACAGCGACTTCACCCCGCTGGTGCACAAGCTGCGCGAGCTGAACAAGCGGGTCATCGGCTTCGGGGTCCGCGACTCCACCTCCCGCATGCTTCCGCCGGCGTGCGACGAGTTCCTGTTCTACGACAACCTCGAGGGGGTCGAGCCCGCTCCGGCGACGACGCGGTCGGGGGATGCGGGCGCCGGGCGCGTCTCCCGTCGCGGCAAAGGCCCGACACGGCGCACCGGTGCCGCGTCCGGGGACGCCACGGACTCCACGCCCTCGCCTGCCATCCCCGATGCGCCCGCCACCCGCGACGGCGACGATGACGACGAGGACGGTGCACCGCCGCCCGACCTCGCCGTGCTCGTGGCGCAGACGGTGGCCGGGCTGCAACAGTCCTCGGCCGGTCTGGTCACCGCTTCGACGCTGAAGCGCACGCTCCTGCGCAAGGACCCCACGTTCAGTGAGGCCGACCACGGGTTCCGGGCGTTCGGTGAGCTGCTGGAGAAGCTGCAGACCCGCTCGATCATCGAGCTGGTGCCCGGCCCGGCCAAGGGGGACCCCGAGATCCGCCTGCCCGAGGTGGGCGACCGTGCCGAGGCGTTCGCGCTGCTGCGCGAGGTGGTCGCCGAGGCGGAGGAGCGGGACGGCCCGGTCAGCCTGTCGGGGCTGAAAGACCAGCTGCGACGCAGCCAGCCGGGATTCAGCGAGAAGAAGCAGGGATACCGATCCTTCCTGCAGTTCTGCAAGGCCGCCCAGGCCGAAGGGGTCGTCCAGCTGGACTGGGACAAGGCGGGCCGCGAGTACGTGCTTCGAGCGCCGTAGGCCTCTCTCGCGGCATGGGCGTGTCGCGCATCTATCGAACATACTTGCGACTACCCTCGTGCACAGGCATCGTCGTCGCGCCAACCCGTCCACAACCCCACGGGGGGCTGAGCGGGTCTGTCGGCGCCGTTGCCTAGCGTCTGACGCATCGGTCCAGGCACCCGCCGCGGGAGCCGTGGGCTCGGTGGTCGAAGGTAGGCGCGCTCACCACGTAGCGAAGGAGCAGGAGATGGCGCAGAGCAACAAGGTCACGCCCATGCATGCCGACAAGGGCAAGGCGCTGGATTCCGTGATGGCGCAGATCGAGAAGCAGCACGGCAAGGGTTCGGTGATGCGGCTCGGTGACGACATCCGCCCGCCGATCGCGACGATTCCGACCGGCTCCATCTCCCTGGACGTCGCGCTGGGCATCGGCGGGCTGCCGCGCGGCCGGGTGGTGGAGATCTACGGCCCGGAGAGCAGCGGCAAGACGACGGTCGCGCTGCACGCGGTGGCCAACGCCCAGCGGGCTGGTGGGATCGCTGCGTTCATCGACGCGGAGCACGCGCTCGATCCGGAGTACGCGAAGAAGCTCGGGGTGGACACCGACGCCTTGCTGGTCAGCCAGCCCGACACCGGTGAGCAGGCGCTGGAGATCATGGACATGCTGATCCGCTCCGGTGCGCTCGACATCGTCGTGATCGACTCCGTGGCCGCGCTGGTGCCCCGGGCGGAGATCGAGGGTGAGATGGGCGACAGCCACGTGGGCTTGCAGGCGCGGCTGATGTCGCAGGCGCTGCGCAAGATCACCGGGACGCTCAGCCAGACCAACACCACCGCCATCTTCATCAACCAGCTGCGGGAGAAGATCGGCGTGATGTTCGGGAGCCCGGAGACGACGACCGGTGGCAAGGCGCTGAAGTTCTACGCCTCCGTGCGCATCGACGTACGGCGCATCGAGACGCTGAAGGACGGCACGGACGCGGTGGGCAACCGGACCCGGGCCAAGATCGTGAAGAACAAGGTCTCGCCGCCGTTCAAGCAGGCCGAGTTCGACATCCTCTACGGCCACGGCATCTCCCGCGAGGGTGGCCTGATCGACATGGGGGTCGAGCACGGCTTCGTCCGCAAGTCCGGTGCCTGGTACACCTGCGAGGGCGAGCAGTTGGGCCAGGGAAAGGAGAACGCACGCCAGTTCTTGATGGACAACCCCGACTTGGCCGACGACATCGAGGCCAAGATCAAGGCCAAGCTCGGCATCGGCACGGCACCCGGGGCAGACGTGCCCGAGGGGGTTGACCCCAAGACCGGTGAGGTCTCGGTGAACTTCTGAGACGGGCCGAGCACGATAGGAAGACACCACGGTGAGCGAGGAGGCACGCCGCGAGCCGGACGCCGCCCGGCTCGCGGCAGCGCGGCGAGCACTCGACCAGGCGACTCAGGGAGCGTCGGCTGCGACCGACCGGCCGTCGTCTCGCAGTGCGCCGTCGCCTGACCCCACGGCCGAGATGGAGGGCTATGCCCGAGCGCGGCAGATCGTGCTCCGGCAGCTGGCCATGGGGCCGCGGTCACGACAACAGCTCGCCGACAAGCTGAGCAACCGGGGTGTCGAGCGCGAGGTCATCGACCGGGTGCTGGACCGGATGGTCCAGGTGGGCTTGGTGGACGACGAAGCCTTCGCGGCCACCCTGGTGCGCAGCAAGCACCACGGCACGGGCATGGCTCCCCGTGCCTTGCGTCACGAGCTACGCAAGAAGGGCGTCTCGGAGGAGATCGCCGAGCGCGCCGTCGGAACCGTGGACGCAGACGACCAACGTGCGCGCGCCGAGCAGCTGGTGGCCGAGAGGCTTCCTCGGCTGCACGGCCTCGATCGTGAGGTGCAGACTCGCCGGCTCGCCGGTGTCCTGGCCCGGAAGGGCTACTCGTCGGGCCTGTCCCTGTCGGTCATCCGCGATGCGCTGGATCGCGCACCCGAGCATGTCCGCGACTAGCTTCACGTCCTCGGACGACGGACCAGCTGAGACTGTCGTCGACTAGCTGAGGAGCTTCGTCAGAAGACGGGTCAGATGACGGCGTTCACCGTCATCGAGCTTCGCCATCACGGTAGAGCCTTGAGCCACCCGATCGGCGAGGTCGGCGCGCACGGCCCGACCTTCAGGGGTGAGCTGCAGCAGCGTGATCCGACGGTCCGCACCCGGGACTCGGCTGAGCAGCCCCGCTGCCGCGAGCCGATCGGCGATACCAGTGACGTTCGACGCGTCGCACGCCAGGTGATTGGCCAGCGAGCTCATCGACGACGGCTCTCCCAACCAGAGCACCACCCTGGCCTGCACCGCCGTGAGGCCGCACTCGGCGACCACAGCGGCGAAGTCGGCTCGCGCCCTCTCTCCCACCTGGAAGAGCAGACGGCTCAGATAGTGCGCCTTGGCCAGGGATGACATGCGCGAATATTACTAGATTTAATAAATAGTTGACAACGTCTACTAAAACTGTCTCAATGGTGTCAGAAACTTGAGCACGTCAACTAGTGGAGGATCCGATGAGCACAACGTCGCTACCGCAGACAAGCTCAGCGCCGCAACGGACCGTGGGTCGCGCGCTCGCTCCCGCCCTGGTGGTGGGTGGCGTGGCTGCCATCACCAACGTGGCGATCCTGCTCCTCGGCCGTACGCTCGGCCTTGACTTCGCCGTGCAGCCCGCCGGTCAGGCCCCGATGACCGTTGGTGTGGTGATGGTGCTGGCCACAACGCTCCTCCCGGTGGCAATCGGGGCCGCAGTGTTGGCCGTCATGCGAAGCCGCGGTCGTCGCGCCCACACTCTGCTTGCCGGTGTCGGTCTCACGTTGGGGATCATCACCACTCCGGCACCATTCACGGCGTCCGCAGACCTGGGGACCCAGGTGGCCTTGGCAAGCATGCACCTGACCACCGGAGTGATCTGGTTCGCGGTGCTGCGTGGCCGCATGACCGCACAGGGTGCGCGCCGTGAGGGATGAGCTCTCCGCGCGAGAGCGGCGATGGTTGGCAGACCCGCCTCACACGCTGGCTCGTATCGCCACGGTCGACGCGGCAGGGCTGCCGCACGTCGTGCCCACCGGATGGTCCTTCGATCCGACCTGTGACGAACTGGTGCTCGGAGGCCGCGATGTGCCCCGGACACGGCGCGCCCGGCACGTACAAGCCACCGGTAAGGCGGCGGTGGTCATCGACGGCACGGCCCCCGGACCGCAGTGGGCGCCGTGGGCGTTGCACGT
>NZ_DATFMA010000115.1:0-11000 GCF_035267225.1 Ornithinimicrobium sp. | reverse complement strand
CCAGTTCACCCTGTACGGGACCACCCGCAAGGGCCGGCGCCCCTCGTGGGGCGACGCGGCCCCGGGCGCCGTGGCAGAGCCGCTCGTGAACGCCGTGGCCGAGGCCGTGCGAGCGCGAGGGGTAGAGGTGGGCACCGGAGTGTTCGGCGCCCAGATGGAGGTGGAGCTGGTCAACAACGGGCCGTTCACCCTCATCGTGGACACATCGTCCTCCCAACTTCGACCCGTAAGGTGAGGGTGTGGACATCATCGCCTTGGCCCAGGGCAGCGTCTCGATGCTGCTCGGACTGCTCGCCGCCGCCATGCAGGCCTGGGCGCTCGTGGACGCTGCCCTGACCCGCCCTGATGCCTTCGTCGCCGCCGGCAAGCGGACCAAGGGCTTCTGGCTCGCCATCACCGGCGTGGCGGCCCTGATCGGGTTCGTGTTCGTCCTCAACCCGTTCAACATCTTCAGCCTGCTGGCCATCGTGGCGGCGGCCGTCTACCTCACGGATGTGCGCCCGGCGGTCCGCTCGCTGCGTGGGCGCAACAACCGAGGCACCCAGATGGGCCCCTACGGCCCGTGGTAGGGCTGAGCCCACCACGCACCGACGTCGTCGCCGGGCCACACGGCCCGCTGGAGATCCTCACCCGGGGCAGCGGCCCGCCCGGCACCCTCTTCGTCCATGGTCTGACCGGGTCGATCAGCAGCACGCGGCCCTACTCGGGCCGGGTCCGAGGGCAGCGGACCTTCATGCACCTTGCCGGCCACGGGGCATCGGTGTCGGCGGAAGCGCTGAGCTACGAGGCGCTGGCGCAAGAGGTGTGGGCCGCGGCCGAGCACGTCCGTGCCTCTGCGGCACTGGGGATCAGCATGGGCGCCGGCGCGATCCTCGCCGGCCTGGCCGCCGACCCAGGTCGCTTCCGCGCGGTGGTGCTGGTGCTGCCGGCCGCGCTGGACCGGCCGCGGCCGGGCCCGGCCGGAGGCCGCTTCGCCCGCCTGGCGCGGCTGGTGCATGCCGCTGACGTCGAGGCGGTGGCCCGGCACCTGCTCTCGCACGAGTCACCGGAGGTCCGCGAGAGCCGTCAGGGTCGGCAGTGGAGCCGGGAGCAGGCCGAGCGGCTGGTGGCCGGCAACCCTCAGGCGGCGTTGACCCAGATCCCCCAGCAGGTGCCCCTGCGGGACGCCGGACGGCTGGGCGAGGTGAGCGCGTCCGTCCTCGTGCTGGCCCAGCGGGACGACCCGACGCATCCGGTCGAGGTGGCCCGCGCGGTGGCGGGCAGCATCCCGCAGGCCCGACTCGAGGTGCTCGACCCGGGGGGCTTGATGTGGGCCCATCGGGGCCGGGTGCGGGCGATGGTGGGGGAGTTCCTTGACCAGCACGGTGCCTGACGACCCACGCCGCCGGGTGAGGACGACCACTCGCCCGTGGGGCCACTTCGAGCAGCTGGCGACCCAGGAGACGGTGACGGTGAAGACGATCACCGTCTCCCCCGGGGAGCGCCTGTCCTTGCAGCGGCACCGTCGCCGGGCCGAGCTGTGGCAGATCCTCGACGGCCCGATGAGCGTCGTCGTCGGCAGCCACGGCTGGCTTGCCGAGCCGGGCGAGCTGGTGTGGGTGCCGCGGGGCCAACGGCACCGCATGGCCAACCCCGGCACCCGCCCCCGGCGCGTCCTCGAGATCGCCTTCGGCGACTTCACCGAGGAGGACGTCGAACGCCTCGAGGACGACTACCACCGCGACTGATGCTCGAGCGTCTCGCGCCGGGTGTCACCACCATCGCGGTGGTGTCCTTCTTCGTGCTGGCCATGGCGGTGCCGTACATCGCGGTGCGGGCGGTCTCCACGGCCCAGGCGGCGCGGCAGGCGGGGCTGGTGGCCGCGGTGGTCTCCTACCTGGCGGCGGTGCTGGCCTACACCATCCTGCCGCTGCCCGAGGCCGAGGAGATGGCGCGGCGGTGTACGACGGGCGCGGGGGCGCAGGCGCGCCTGGTGCCCTTGGGCTTCCTGGCCGACCTCGCCGCGGGGTCACCGGGCCCCAGCGGCCTGTGGTGGCAGGTCGTGTTGAACGTGGCCCTCTTCGTGCCCTTCGGCCTGGCCCTGGGCTGGATGCTGCCGCTGGGCCGGGTGGCACTGCTGGCGCTGGCGGCGTCCCTGCTCATCGAGCTCACCCAGCTCACCGGGCTGTGGTTCGTCTACGAGTGCGCCTACCGGACCTTCGACGTCGACGACGTGGTAGCCGGGGTGCTGGGAGCCTGCCTGGGGTGGGCGCTGGCCCGGTTGCTCCGGGCGGGCAAGCCGCCGGGGCCCGCCGTGCGAAACTGAGCCGGTGAGCGAGGTGAGAAGCCTGCGGCCCAGACGGGTCGCCATGGTCAGCGTGCACACCTCGCCGCTGGAGCAGCCCGGCCGCGGCGATGCCGGTGGCCTGAACGTCTACGTGGTGGAGACGGCGCGGCGCCTGGCGGCCCGGGGCACCGCGGTGGAGATCTTCACCCGGGCGACCGACGGCGCGCAGCCGGACGTGGTGCCCCTCGACCCGCAGCACCTGGGGGAAGGGGTGCTGGTGCATCACGTGCCCTCCGGTCCGTTCGAGGGCCTGGACAAGGAGGACCTGCCCGGGCAGCTGTGTGCCTTCGCGGCCGGGATGATGCGCATCGCCGCTGCCCGCCCGGAGCGCTGGTACGACCTGGTCCATTCGCACTACTGGCTCTCCGGCCAGGTGGGCTGGCTCGCCTCCGACCGGTGGGACGTGCCGCTGGTGCACACCATGCACACCATGGCCCGCGTGAAGAACCAGGAGCTGGCCGCCGAGGACCAGCCGGAGCCGCGAGGCCGCGAGATCGGCGAGGAGCAGGTGGTGCAGGCGGCCGCCACCCTGATCGCCAACACCGACCAGGAGGCCCGCCACCTCATCGGGCTCTACGCCGCCGAGCCCGAGAAGGTCTGTGTGGTCTCTCCCGGGGTGGACCTGTCGGTCTTCAGCCCGGACGATCCCGCTCAGGCCCGTGCCGAGCTCGGGGTGGCGCAGGACGCGGTGGTCCTGCTGTTCGTCGGCCGCATCCAGCGGCTCAAGGGCCCGGACGTGCTGCTGCGTGCGGCGGCGGCCCTGTTGGAACAGGACCCCTCCCTGCGCGACCGCCTGGTCATCGCCGTGCTGGGCGGGCTGTCGGGCTCCGCCGTGGCGGCCCCGACCTGGCTGGCCGACACCGCCGCGCAGCTCGGCCTCGGCGACTGCGTGCGCATGGTGCCCCCGGTCTCCCGCGCGACCCTCGCGCAGTGGTACCGCAGCGCCGATGCGGTCACCGTGCCCTCCTACAGCGAGTCCTTCGGGCTGGTGGCCGTGGAGGCCCTGGCCAGCGGAGCGCCCGTCGTGGCGGCGCGCGTCGGGGGCCTGCCGGTCGCGGTCGGTCAGGCCGGAGTGCTGGTCGACGGGCACGACCCGCAGGAGTGGGCCCGGGTCCTGTCCACGGTGGTCTCCGACCCGGCCCGGCGCGCCGAGCTGGCCCGGCGAGGGCCGGAGCACGCCCGGCAGTTCAGCTGGGAGCGCACGGTCGACGCCCTGGAAGGGGTCTACCGCGAGGCGGTCGCGCGGGCGAACGGCTCGCAGCCCGGGACGGAGGCCCGAGGCATCGACAACGCTCCCGTGCTCAGGGACATCCCCTCGGCCGTCGTGCCGTGACCTCCGAGACCAGGGGGACGGCGCGATCGCAGGTCAGCGCGGCCTTGCGCCGCGGCCTGGACGAGTGCGGCGTGTCCTGGGAGCCCGGAGTGCGCGCGGGCGAGACGGTGCTCTCGCTTCCCGGGGAGCGCAAGCTCGCCACGGTGGTCTCGCTGACCGCGGGCCGCCGCTCGGTGCGCCTGCGGGCGTTCGTCATACGCAACCCGGAGGAGAACCACGCGGGCGTCTACGCCTTCCTGCTGCGGCGCAACCTGCGCCTGCCCGGCCTGGCCTACGCCATCGACCGCAGCGGCGACGTCTACCTCGTCGGGCATCTGGACGCCGACCGGGTGAGCGCCGAGCACCTCGACGCGGTGCTCGGCGCCGTGCTCACGGCCTGCGACGAGCCGTTCAACGAGCTGTTGGCGCTGGGGTTCCTGTCCTCCATGCGCGCCGAGTGGGCCTGGCGCACCTCACGCGGCGAGTCCACCGCCAACCTGGATGCCTTCCGGCACCTGCTCGCCGACTAGACTCGGCCGGCATGACCGACCCCGGTAGCGCGACGTACACCCTGATCCTGCTGCGCCACGGTGAGAGCCTGTGGAACGCCGAGAACCTGTTCACCGGATGGGTCGACGTCGACCTGTCCGACGCCGGGCGCGAGGAGGCGAGGCGGGGTGGGGAGATGCTCGCGCAGGCGGGCCTGCTGCCCGACGTGCTCCATACCAGCCTGCTGCGGCGCGCGATCAGCACCGCGAACCTGACGCTCGACGTGGCGGACCGGCACTGGATCCCGGTGCGGCGCTCGTGGCGGCTGAACGAACGGCACTACGGTGCGCTGCAGGGGCTGGACAAGGCGGCGACCCGCGAGAAGTACGGCGAGGAGCAGTTCATGCTGTGGCGCCGCTCGTTCGACACCCCGCCCCCGCCGATCGAGCCCGACGCGGAGCACTCCCAGGCCGGCGACCCCCGGTACGCCGGGCTCAGCGAGTCGGAGATGCCGAAGACCGAGTGCCTCAAGGACGTCATCGCCCGGATGCTTCCGCACTGGAAGTCCGCGGTGGTGCCGGACCTGGCCGAGGGCAGGACGGTGATGATCGCCGCCCACGGCAACAGCCTGCGCGCGCTGGTCAAGCACCTGGACGGCATCAGCGACGACGACATCACCGGGCTGAACATCCCCACCGGCATCCCGCTGGTCTACGACCTGGACGGTGACTTCACGCCGATGGAGCGTGGGGGCCGCTACCTGGACGCGGACGCGGCCGAGGAGGCCATGCAGGCCGTCGCCGACCAGGGCAAGGGCTGAGACACCTCCCCCCGGGGCCGGACACCGGACGCGAAGGCGCCTACTCGGCCTCGAACTTGTAGCCCAGCCCCCGCACCGTCTGGATGAAGCGTGGGTGCGCCGGGTCCGGCTCGACCTTGGCCCGCAACCGCTTGACGTGCACGTCCAGCGTCTTGGTGTCGCCGACGTAGTCGCTGCCCCAGACCCGGTCGATGAGCTGGCCGCGCGTCATCACCCGACCGGCGTTGCGCAGCAGTATCTCCAGGAGCTCGAACTCCTTGAGCGGCAGGCTGACCCGCTGCCCGTCGACACTGACCTGGTGTCGTTCGACATCCATCCGGACCGGCCCGACGTCGACCGAGGTCGGGACGAGCTCCTCCGGCTCGGACTGGCGCCGCAGCACCGCCTTGATGCGGGCGAGGAGCTCACGGGCAGAGTAGGGCTTGGTGACGTAGTCGTCGGCCCCCATCTCCAGGCCGACCACCTTGTCGACCTCACTGTCCTTGGCGGTCAGCATGATCACCGGCACGGACGAGCGCGAGCGCAAGGCCCGGCACACGTCCACCCCGCTCAGCCCCGGCAGCATGAGGTCGAGCAGGACGAGGTCGGCGCCGGAGCGGTCGAACTCCTGGATTCCGGTCGGCCCGTCTGCGGCCACGGCGACCTCGTACCCCTCCTTGCCCAGCATGTATGACAGGGGGTCGGAGAAGGACTCCTCGTCCTCGACGACCAGGATGCGGGTCATATCGTCACCTTTCGTGCGGCGGGCCGTCGGTGGTCGGGCACTTGGGAGCCCACCGGGCTGTCGTCGTCGACGACGCCGGGCAGGCGGATGGTGAAGGTCGAGCCCTGCCCCTCCTGGGACCACAGCGTCACCTCACCCCCGAGACCCGCGCAGATGTGCTTGACGATGGACAGGCCCAGCCCGGTGCCACCGGTCATCCGTGAGCGTGCAGGGTCCACCCGGTAGAAGCGCTCGAAGATGCGCCTCTGGTCGCTGGCGGAGATGCCCCGCCCCTGGTCGGAGACCTTGACCTCGACCGTGTCCTCGGCCCGCCGGGTGATCACCGAGACCTTGGTGCCGTCCTCGGAGTAGGCGATGGCGTTGGTGACCAGGTTGCGGATCGCCGTGGTGATCAGCTCCGGGTCGCCGTACACCCGCAGACCCTCAGCGGCGCTGGCGACCCGCGAGGTGACCGAGCGCTCGCCGGCGATCAGGCGGGTCTGCTCGACCGCGTCGTCGGCACAGGTGGAGACATCCACCAGGACCAGCTCGGTGGTCAGGTCCGCGGTCTGCAGCCGCGACAGGTCCACGATCTCGCTGACCAGCCGGGTCAGCCGCTGGGCCTCGACCTTCATCCGGCTCGAGAAGCGGCGCACGGCCTCCGGGTCGTCGGCGGCGTCCTCGACCGCTTCGGCCAGCAGTGACAGGCCACCCACGGGCGTCTTGAGCTCGTGGCTGACGTTGACCACGAAGTCCCGGCGGACCTCCTCCACCCGGCGGGCCTGGGTGCGGTCCTCGACCAGGATCAGGATGAGCCCGTCCGAGATGCTCACGACGCGGGCGCCGATCAACAGCCGGCCTTCGCCGAGAGGGCCGCGCGCCGACTCGAGCTCGCTCTCCCGGGGGCGACCGTCGGCCCGCACCTGGGAGAAGAGCTCCTTCAGGCCCGCGTGGACGATGTCGTTTCCCCGGACCAGGCCGAACGTGAGCGCCGATGAGGTCGCCCGCACCACCCGGCCGTCCCGGCCCACGACCAGGCCGCCGGACCGGGTCGCCTCCAGCAGCTCGGAGACCCCGTCGGCCAGCCGCGTCTGGTCCTCGGCTGCATCGGCCGGAGCAGCTCCCTCGGCCACCGCGGGCGCCTGGCGCGGGGCGCCACCCTGGCGTGACCGGCGGCTGGTGAGCAGCACGCCGACCCCGACGAGCACGGCGAGCAGCACCAATGTCGGCAGCAGGGTGGAGGCGGCGGACGGCACGCCTCCCAGGGTACGGCCGC
The DNA here is from genome assembly GCF_035267225.1 of Ornithinimicrobium sp. Taxonomy (GTDB): domain Bacteria; phylum Actinomycetota; class Actinomycetes; order Actinomycetales; family Dermatophilaceae; genus Ornithinicoccus. The sequence goes on along the minus strand of NZ_DATFMA010000115.1, from coordinate 4,074 downwards.
GCTCACCAGGCCCCGAGCACCTAGACTCAGTGGACAGCGAGGGACAGCACAGTGTTCATCTCGAGTCGGCGCCTCGTTTACTTGGGGATGGCACGGTGCTGGCGAACCTAGCGAAGAGGAGCACCATGCGCACGGCCTACCACGAGGAACTGGTCTTCATCACCGACCAGCTCGTCGAGATGACGAGACTGACCGCCTCGGCCCTCAACCGAGCCACCCAGGCGCTGATGGACGCGGATCTCGAGCTGGCCGAGAGCGTCATCACGGCCGATGAGCACATCGACGCCGTGCGCCGTGACCTGGACAAGCGCGCCGTGGACGTGCTCGCGCGGCAGCAGCCTGTCGCCACCGACCTACGCACCCTGGTCACCGCGATGCGGATGAGCTCCGACCTGGAGCGGATGGGGGACCTCGCCCGCCACGTGGCCAAGGTCGCCCGGCTGCGCTACCCGGAGTCGGCGATCCCCGCGTCGCTGCGTGCGACGTTCACCGAGATGGCGCAGATCGCCGAGCGGATGGTCGTCAAGACCGGCTCCATCATCGACACCAACGACGTCGGTGGCGCCAGCCGGCTCAAGGACGACGACGACCGCATGGACGAGCTGCACCGGGAGGTCTTCCGGGTGCTGCTCTCCGAGCGCTGGGAAGGCGCCGTCGAGGCCGCGGTCGACGCGACCCTGCTCAGCCGCTACTACGAACGCTTCGGGGACCACGCGGTCTCGGTGGCGCACCGCGTGGTCTATCTGGTGACCGGTGAGTGGCACGACGAGATGGACCTGGACGATGCCCTGGAGATGCGTACCGCGGACAGCGCGCGCTCCACGGCTCCCGTGCACGGAGGCTGAGGCAGGGCGCGCAGGCCCCGCAGCCCACGTGCACAGCCTCGGCCGGGTCGCTCAGCCGGCGCTCTCGAGTACCGAGGCGTAGGGGGCGAAGTACTCCTCCGGCGGGAGTACGGGCACCTTGGCTGAGACCGCCTCCCCGGCGGAGGTCGTGACGCGCAGGGTCGTCATCGAGCCGGTCAACACCGGGACCTCGGACACGGTCATCGGATCCTTGAACTCCCCGTCGTCGTTGCGGCCGTCCAGGCGCTTGGCCTTGGCCGGGGTGAGGGTCACCTTCGAGCCCGCGTCGATGCTCTGTCCACCCTCCTGGAGCGCGACCTGGATCATGATGTCGTCCTGCTCGGAGGGCTCGGTCGGCTGGCGCCCCGGGATGGCCGTGTTCACGGCGTAGCCGGAGATGACACCCGGCGCTCCCTCACCCTCGCTGATGACGAGGAGGTTCTCGATCTGCAGCCCCTCGGTCTCGAGGTCGACCCCCTCCGCCGGGTCGTAGCTGTTGTCGGTGGTGACGGGCGACAGGACGAAGCAGCCACTGAGGACCAGGGGGCTCGCCAGGGCCACCAGACCCATCCCGAAGCGGCTTCGCTGCCGTGCGGTTGTCCTCTGCGCTCTCACGCCCTGTAGCCTACCGGGTGGCCCTGACGCATGCACAGGGCTGTGACCAGCGCAAATGGCAGCGCTGTCATTTAGTGATCTACGCCACTCGTGGTATCCTGGCCCTCCGCGAAAGGGGCAAACTGAAGATGACATTCAAGGTCGGCGAGACTGTCGTGTACCCGCATCACGGCGCCGCACTCATCCAGGAAATGAACAAACGCACCATCAAGGGTGAGGAGAAGATCTACCTCAAGCTGAAGGTCGCTCAGGGCGACCTCACCATCGAGGTTCCCGCCGACAACTGCGACCTCGTGGGCGTCCGCGACGTCGTGGGCAAGGAGGGGCTGGACAAGGTCTTCGCGGTCCTGCGTGCTGAGCACACCGAGGAACCGACCAACTGGTCCCGCCGCTACAAGGCCAACCTCGAGAAGCTCGCTTCCGGCGATGTCGTCAAGGTGGCCGAGGTCGTCCGCGACCTGTGGCGACGTGACCGCGACCGGGGTCTGTCGACCGGTGAGAAGCGTCTGCTCAACAAGGCCCGTCAGATCCTGGTCTCCGAGCTCGCCCTCGCGGAGAAGACGAACGAGGACAAGGCGGAGGCCACGCTGGACGAGGTCCTCGCCTCCTGAGCGCAGGCGTCGGCGCTGTCGTCGTCGCTGCGGGGCAGGGCCTGCGCCTGGGCGCCGGCCTCCCCAAGGCCTTGGTCGAGGTCGGTGGGCGCCCGCTGGTTGCCTACGCCGTGGGCGGTGTGCTGGCGGCCGACGTCGTCGGCGAGGTCGTCATCGTCGCCCCACGCGGCTACACCGGACCCATCAGCAACGCGGTCGCGCCTGTGACCGGGGGCTCGGCGCCCCCGGTGAGGGTGGTCGAAGGCGGTGCGAGCCGGGCCGACTCGGTGGCCCGCGGCACGGCCGCACTCTCGCCGGAGGTCGGGGTGGTGCTGGTGCATGACGCGGCCCGCGCCTTCACCCCGCCGCAGGTGTTCCATCGCGTGACCGCCGCGGTCCGGTCCGGTCACGCGGCCGTCATTCCCGTGATGCCGGTGACCGACACCATCAAGATGCTCCACGACGAGTCGAGCTACCCGCGCGCGTCCTCGACCCAGGTGCCCGGCGAGTACGTCGCGCACACCGTCGACCGCACCCGTCTTCGCGCGGTGCAGACCCCCCAGGGTTTCCTGCGCGAGACCCTCGAACGCGCCCAGAGCCATGCCGACACCAGCGAAGCGGCCGGCACGAGCACCGACGACGCCGGGCTGGTCGAGGCCATGGGCGGGCACGTGCTGGCCGTGGCCGGGGACGCCCGTGCCCACAAGATCACCACTGCCCAGGACATCGCGCTGGCCGAGATGTGGTCACGGGAGGGCGCATGAGCCAGGCCTCCCGAGTCGGCATCGGCACGGATACCCACCGGTACGCGCAGGACGACCGTGAGCTCTGGCTCGGCTGTCTGCCCTGGCCGGGAGAACGCGGCATCGAGGGCCACTCCGACGGTGACGTGGCCGCCCACGCCGCCTGCGATGCGCTTCTGTCCGCGGCAGGCCTGGGCGACGTCGGCTCCGTGTTCGGCACCGCAGACCCCGAGATGGCCGGCGCCTCGGGAGCGTGGATGCTGCAGCACGTGGCGGGTCTGGTCGGCGAGCGTGGCTGGGCCATCGACAACCTGGCGGTGCAGGTCATCGGAAACACCCCCAAGGTCAGCCCCCGCAGGCACGAGGCGCAGGCGGCGATGTCCGCCGCCCTCGATGGTGCTGCGGTCTCCATCAGCGCCACCACGACCGATGGGCTCGGCCTGACCGGTCGAGGCGAGGGCATCACCGCCATCGCGACGGCTCTGCTCAGCGCCCGGACTGAGCACGGCCGCGCCCCGGGGTTCCGGCCCGAGTCGGGGCACCGATGACTTCAGGGCCGCTCGCCGGTCAGTACAGGTGAGCGACGGCGCCGTCCGGGCGTCGTGGCACCCCCGAGGAGGAACCATGTCGAGCACCGAGACGCAGGCCCGCACGCACCAGATGATCTTCGTCAACCTTCCCGTCGCCGACCCAGCACGCAGCCGCGAGTTCTTCACGGCCCTGGGGTACGGCTTCAACGAGGAGATGTGCAACGAGCAGGCACTGGCCATGGAGCTGGGGCCGAACCTGTTCGCGATGCTCCTGCACCGCGACTTCTTCGCGCAGTTCCACGACGCGTCCGTGGCCGGACACGGTCAGCACGAGGTCCTGACGTGCCTGTCGGCCGGAAGCCGAGAGGAGGTGGACGACCTTGTCGACCGCGCGCTCCAGGCCGGTGGCCGAGCCGTCCGGACCGACGAGCAGGGGGACTTCATGTACGGCCGCTCCTACGCCGACCCGGACGGTCATATCTGGGAGATCATGTGGATGGACCTCGACAAGGCGCGTGCCGCCGGCACGTTCGGGTGAGGAAGGCGCGATGACTGCCGACTTCGAAGCGGTGACCCTGCCGCTGCGGCGTGAGCTGCTGGTGCACTGCTACCGGATGATGGGCTCGCCGGTCGACGCGGAGGACCAGGTCCAGGAGACCTACCTGCGCGCCTGGCGCGGGTTCCACGACTTCGACGGCCGGTGCTCGGTCCGGACCTGGATGTACCGCATCGCCACGAACTCGTGCCTCAA
>NZ_DATFMA010000114.1:0-2380 GCF_035267225.1 Ornithinimicrobium sp. | reverse complement strand
GAGCACCACGGCACACGCCCAGAACGACCGTACGTCCGGAAACCAGACCCCGGGGCCGAACAGGTCGCGCAGCCCGCTCTGCAACGGGCCCGGATGGTCCAGCAGCCCGATGTAGACGAACCCCATCACGTAGGCCGGCACGGCCAGCGGCAGCACCAGCAGCCACGAGAACCACCTCTGACCCGGGAACTGGTGACGCCCGACCAGCCAGGCCAGTCCGGCCCCCAGAATGATGCTCCCCGTGACCACGACCGTGACCAGGGACACGGTCGTCAGCATCATCGGGCCCAGGCCCAGGTCGACCAGGAACGCCCACACCTGCCGGTCGGGGGTGAGCAGCGAGCCGACCACCAGCAGGACCGGCACCGTGGTGAGCAGGGCCAGGCCGAGTACCACGAGCTGCCACCGGCGGCGTCCCTCGCGGCGCGACGGAGTCCGGCGGCGGCCGCGGGCGGGTCGCACGCCGTCCGGTGCCCGAGCGGAGGAGAAGGCGGGGACCGGGCTCATTCGTATCCCGCCCGGGCCATGAGCTCGATGGCCGCCTCGTTCAGCTCGGCGTAGGCGACGGCGTCGATGTCCTGAGCGGTGAAGTCGCCGAAGTCCGCGATGACCGGGACCGGCTCGACGTCGTCGTTGACCGGGTACTCGTCGTTGTCGGCGACGAACTCGGACTGCCCGTCGGTGGCCAGCCACTCCAGCAGTCGCTGAGCCAGCTCAGGGTCGTCGGCCTCAGCGGTCACGCCCGCGCCCGAGATGTTGACGTGAGTGCCGGTGGTGTCCTGGTTCGCCCAGAACAGCTCGACCGGCAGGTCCGGGTCCTCGTCCAGCTCGCGCGCGAGGTAGTAGTGGTTCACGATGCCGACGTCGCAGCTGCCGCTGGCGATGTTGTCGATGATCTCGACGTCGTTGGAGAAGATCTCGGCGTTGTCGGCCCACCCCTGGACCACCTCCTCGGTCCCCTCCTCACCCCTCTCGGCGATCATCGAGGCGACGAGGGACTGGGTGTACGTCGCGCTGGACTGGCGCAGGCACAGCCGTCCCTGCCAGCGCGGGTCGGCCAGGGCCTCGTAGGTCGACAGCTGGGCGGTGTCCACGCGCTCGGGCGAGTAGACGATGGTCCGAGCTCGTTCGGCGAGCCCGAACCAGCGGTCCCGCGGGTCGCGCAGACCCTCGGGCACCGCCTCGTCCAGGACGCTGGACTCCAGCGGGGCGAAGACGCCCTGCTCAGCGGCGCTGGCCAGGTTGCCGGCATCGACGGTCATGTACACGTCGGCCTGGGTGTCCTCCCCTTCCGCGGCGATCCGTTCGCGCAGCTCGGAGTCGGAGCCGAAGAGGAACTCGACCTTGATGCCCGTCTCCTCGTTGAACTTGATGAAGGCGTCTTCGAGGTCGTAGTGCCGGGCCGAGTACACCCGCACGACCTCGTCGTCACCGCCGACGCAGCCGGTCAGCAGCAGGGCGCTCAGGGCGCCGAGCGCCGCCCACACCCGCGTCGGGCGTGGGGGGCGGCGCCGGACGCTGCCGATGGCGCGCCATGGGCGGATCATCGGCCGTCTCCTTCCGCTCGGGACAGGCGAGCGCCGGCGTGCCGGGCGCCCAGGAGCATCGCGAGCAGGGTCAGCGCCCACAGCGCGTGGCCCCACCAGGTCAGGGGTCCAGCCGCACGATAGTCCGGCAGGGCCGAGCGCAGTGCGGCCAGGGTCGGCGGCGGAGCCAGGTCCGGTGCCCCGACCCAGGTGAGGTCACCAGCGAGGCCGGTCGTGAGGACCCAGGCGTGGATGGCCACGCCGGCCGCGGCCAGCGCGCCGGCCCCGGTCGCCCACCGACGGCGGTGGGGTAGCGCGGGGTGCGACAGGGCGAGGGCGATGAGCATCGCGGCCAGGGGCAGGACCACGACGACCTGTCTCCCCGGCCACCAGAAGCCGTGCATCGTGAGGGCGATGTACACGGCGGTGACCAGGCCCGCCCCCAGGGGCAGGGCGAGCACGGCGAGAGGGTTCGCGGAGATGGTTCGCCACGGGAGCCCAGGGAGCCCAGGCCGGCGGGTCGTAGCTCGAGCTGGACTGACCCTCCCGGACAGCCCCCAGAGCAGCCCGACCGCGGGCACGACGAGGAGCCAGGCGGGTTGCCAGGCCACCAGGCCGTAGCCCTGGTCGACGAACAGGGCTACCCATCGCGTGCTCCGGCCCAGCAAGTCGGGGTCGAAGCCGACGGCGCTGAACTCCCCCCGGGACTGGAAGTGGTCACCGGCGGCGTAGGCGGTCCATCCGCCGTAGACGAGGCGATGCACCACGATCCAGCCCACCGCGGACAGCGCCAGAGCCGCCGCGGTGACGGCGGCGAGCCGTCTGCTCGCTCGGGCCATTCGCAGCAGGCCGAC
>NZ_DATFMA010000113.1:0-12935 GCF_035267225.1 Ornithinimicrobium sp. | reverse complement strand
AAGACCAGCGGCTGAGACCACCCACCCCTGGAGAGACCCCACTTCATGTCCAAGCGGATCGACGTCAACGACCTGAACATCTACTACGGCTCCTTTCACGCTGTAGCCGATGTGACCATGCAGATCGAGGCCCGCTCGGTGACGGCGTTCATCGGGCCCTCGGGCTGTGGCAAGTCGACCTTCCTGCGCACGCTCAACCGGATGCACGAGGTGATTCCGGGGGCCACCGTGCAGGGCCAGGTCAGCATCGACGGACGGGACCTGTACGCCAAGGGCGTGGACCCGGTGGACGTGCGCCGTGAGGTCGGCATGGTCTTCCAGCGGCCCAACCCCTTCCCGACCATGTCGGTGAAGGAGAACGTCCTGGCCGGGGTCAAGCTCAACAGCCAGCGGGTCACCACCACAGCCGCCGACGAGCTCACCGAACGGGCGCTGCGCGCGGCCAACCTGTGGGAGGAGGTCAAGGACCGGCTCGACAAGCCCGGGTCCGGGCTCTCCGGAGGTCAGCAGCAGCGGCTGTGCATCGCCCGGGCCATCGCCGTGCAGCCCGAGGTCATCCTCATGGACGAGCCGTGCTCGGCTCTGGACCCGATCTCGACCCTGGCGATCGAGGACCTCATCGCCGAGCTCAAGGAGGAGTACACGGTGGTCATCGTGACCCACAACATGCAGCAGGCGGCGCGCGTCTCCGACCGCACCGGGTTCTTCAACATCGAGGCCACCGGCAAGCCCGGTCGCCTGATCGAGATGGACGAGACGCCCAAGATCTTCAACAACCCGTCGGACAAGGCCACCGAGGACTACATCTCCGGCCGTTTCGGCTGAGCCCTCCGGCCGCGGGCAGCGGGCGGGATGGGGATGATGCTCGCCGGCTGCGCTCAGCGCGGAATGCGGTGGCGAGTGGCCGTGACAATCCGGGCCTCATGTCCCCGGCCCGCCACCGCACAGGCCAAGATCTCGCCCTTGTCCATCGAGGCCGCGCCGATGCGGCGGAAGACCGCTTGCACGCCGCGGGAGCCCGAGTGCGCGCTCAGCTGGTCGAGCACCGCCTCCAGCACCGGCCCGTGGGTACAGATGGCCACGCTGCGCCCGGCGTGGAACACGTTGGTCAGGTGCTTGGCCACCTTGTAGGGCCGGTCCTCGAAGCCCTCCTCGGAGAAGCCGCGTTTCGTGCTCAGAGGCACCACAGCCTGCTGGGCGAAGGGAGCCATGGTGTCGTGACACCGGGTCGACGGCGAGGTGAGGATGTGTTCGGGCGCGTAAGCGCTGAGGATCGGCACCAGGCGCTGGGCCCGTCGCTTCCCGACGGTGGTCAGCGGGCGGATCATGTCGGGCTTCTTCCACGACTTGCGGGCCGTCGCCTTGGCGTGGCGCACCACGAGCAGGGCCCAGGTGTCCAGGTCACCGGTCTCGGCGTGGGCGACCAGAGCGCGCAGCTGGTCCCGGTCACGCGCGTAGGTCAACCGGCGCTCGGCCTTGGCCGGGGTCAGCCAGACCACCTTGTCGACCTCGTGGCGCAGCTTGCCCGATCCGCCGATCTGGCGGCCTGCCCAGTACTCGACCCTCTTGGCCGATCCGCCCTCGTCGCGCCCCAGGCGGTAGGACTGGGAGGGCAGCCGCGGGCCCAGGCGCACCCGCATGCCGGTCTCCTCGAAGGTCTCCCGGGCCGCTGCCGCGGCCCAGTCCTCGCCGCGCTCGAGCTTGCCCTTGGGCCACGACCAGTCGTCGTAGCGGGGCCGGTGCACGAGGGCGACCTGGATCCGGCCCTTCTTCCGCCGCCACGGCAGCACGCCCGAGGCCCGGACCACCGCAGGCGTGCCGACGGCCGCGGTCGCCGGGTCCACGCCCGAGACCTCTGCGGCCGGGGCCAGGGCCTCCAACGGCTGAACGCTCATCGACGGCGCCCGGGCCGCTTGCGGCCGGCGTACTTGGCGATGAGCTCGGTCTGCAGGTCGGCCAGGGGCAGGCCGTCCTCGCCCAGGTGCTGGCGGGTCCACTGGCCACAGTCGTTGAGCGCCCAGGCCGCCACGTGCTCGCTGAGGCCACGGTCCAGGAGCTTCATCAGCGACTTGACCTGACCCTCGTCGCTGACCGGGGCCAGCGCCTCGACACGCCGGTCCAGGTTGCGGTGCATGAGGTCAGCCGAGCCGAAGTAGACCACGGGCTCGCCGCCGCCGCCGAAGGCGAAGATGCGGGAGTGCTCCAGGAAGCGGCCGAGCGTCGATCGCACCGTGATCGTCTCCGACAGCCCGGGGACCCCCGGCCGGACGGCGCAGATGCCGCGCACCCACAGGTCCACCCGGGCCCCGGCGCGGGAGGCGCAGTAGAGGGCGTCGATGATCCGCTCGTCCACGATGGAGTTCACCTTGAAGCGGATCAGCCCGTCGGCGCCGCGCGCGGCCTCGGCGTCGATGAGCTCGACGAGCTGGGAGCGCACCGAGCGGGGCGCGACCAGCAACCGCTTGAACTTCGCCTTCGGCGCCATCCCGGACAGCTGGTTGAACAGCCGCGTGATGTCCTCGGCGACAGCGTCGTCGCAGGTCAGCAGGCCGACATCCTCATACAGCCGAGCGGTCTTGGGGTTGTAGTTCCCGGTGCCGATGTGGCAGTAGCGGCGCAGCCCACCGGACTCCTGGCGGACCACCAGAGCGAGCTTGGCGTGCGTCTTCAGGCCCACCATCCCGTAGACGACGTGCACGCCGGCCCGCTCCAGCTTGCGCGCCCAGCTGATGTTGTTCTCCTCGTCGAAGCGGGCCTTGATCTCGACCACCGCGAGGACCTGCTTGCCGGCGGCAGCGGCCTCGATCAGGGCGTCGATGATCGGGCTGTCGCCGCTGGTGCGGTAGAGCGTCTGCTTGATCGCCAGGACCGCCGGGTCCGCGGCCGCCTGCCCGATGAAGGCCTGCACCGAGGTCGAGAACGAGTCGTAGGGGTGGTGCAGCAGGATGTCGCGCTGTCGCATGGCCCCGAGCACGTCGCCGGGGCTGGAGCGCTCGACCGGGGCCAGCTGGGGGTGCGTCTTGGGCACGAACGCGGGGTAGCGCAGCTCGGTGCGGTCCAGGTCGGCGAGAGTATGCAGCGCGGTGAGGTCGAGCGGCGAAGGCAGCCGGTAGACCTCACCCGTCTGCACCCCCAGCTCGCGGACGAGCAGCTCACGGACGTGGTCGTCCATGTCCTCCTCGATCTCCAGGCGCACCGGGGGGCCGAACCGACGGCGGGTCAGCTCGCGCTCCAGCGCCGTGAGCAGGTTCTCCGCGTCGTCCTCCTCGACCTCGACGTCCTCGTTGCGGGTCACCCGGAAGGTGAACGTCTCCTGCACGGTCATGCCCGGGAACAGCTGGTCGAGGTGGGCGGCGATGACCTGCTCGATGAGCACGAAGCGGTCGCGGTAGAGGTCGTCGTCATCCGTGGTCAACCGGATGAAGCGCGGAAGCAGCGGCGGGACCTTCACCCGGGCGAAGTGCTCTCCGTCGGTGCGGGGGTTGGTCAGGACGACGGCCAGGTTCAGCGAGAGCCCGGACACGTGCGGGAAGGGGTGCGCCGGGTCGACGCCGAGCGGGGTCAGCACGGGGTAGACGGTGCTGCGGAACATCTCCGCCAGGTCGGCCTGCTCCTGCTGCGTGAGCTCGACCCAGGGCACGAGGGTGATGCCCACCTCGTCCAGGGCCGGGCCCACGGTCCGGGCGAACACCTCGGCGTGCTGCTCCATCAGACTGTGCGCGCCGATCGAGATCTCCTCCAACACCTCCCGCGGCTCCAGGCCCGAGGCCGAGCGACTGGCGATGCCGGTGGCGATCCGGCGCTTCAGGCCCGCCACCCGGACCATGAAGAACTCGTCGAGGTTGCCCGCGAAGATGGCCAGGAAGCGGGCGCGCTCCAGCAGCGGCAGCTCAGGGTCGGCGGCCAGCTGCAGCACCCGCTCGTTGAACTGCAGCCACGAGACCTCGCGGTCCAGGAAGCGCCCCTCGGGCAGGTCGTCCGGTCCGCTGCCGGTGTCCTCCTCCGGCTCCAGGCGGACGAAGCGTCCGTTGGCCCCCCGGGGGCGCTGCGGCCGGATGCGCGGCAGCGGTACGACGCTGTTCGACTCGACCACCTCAGGAACCTCGCGCTGGTCCATGCCGGCGGCCGGCGCAGGCTCGGTCTGGGGCGGTGTCTCGGACGCGGCGTCGTGGACGTCGGCGGTGCTCATCCGGTTACTGTAGCCACTGAGCCCGGGGGGAGGGCAGGTCTTCAGGCCTCGTTCGCAGCCGCGTACATCACGTCTACCCCGCTGCGCTCGAACCCCCACCGTCGGTAGCTGGCGATGGCGGGAGCGTTGTCGCCCTCCACGTAGAGCGTCACCTCGGGCAGGCCGCACGCGTCGAGGTGCCGCAGCCCGAGCAGGGTGGTCAGCGTGCCCAGGCCCCGGCCCTGGTAGTCCGGGTGCACCCCGACCACGTAGACCTCGCCGGCCGCGGCGCGACTGGAGCCGGGCGTGGCCGGCTCGACCTTGGTCCAGTGAAACGCGGCCAGCCGCGGCTCGGGCTCGGCCTGGTGGTCCTCCAGAAGCAGAAAGCCGTGCGGGTCGAACCAGGTCTCACCCATCCGGTCCCCGAGGTCCTCCAGCGTGGTGCGGCCCTGTTCTGGATGGTCGGCGAAGGCCGCGGCGTTGACGTCCAGCCACGCCTGCTCGTCCTGGCCGACGATGAAGCTGCGCACCGAGAAGCCCTCCGGCAGCTCCGGGGCCGGCAGCGCGTCCCCGCCCCCGTGGCTGAGGGGGCGAGACATCTGCCACATCTCGCGCACCACCTGCAGGCCCTCCTGAGCGGCCAGGGCCTGCGCCGCCTCGGTGCTGCCGTGGGCCCAGCCCCGGGCCTGCGGCCACCGGCTCAGGACGTGGCGCAGCAGCGCGGTGCCGACGCCGCCTCGGCGGTGGTCCGGGTGGACCACCAGCTCGAAGCCGGCCGGCTCCGCCCCGACCGCGTGCTCGACGTGGGCGTACCCCCGGATCCGGGCGTGGATCTCGCCCGGCGCGTCGAAGACCAGCAGGTGCGTGGAGGGCGTCGAGGCGGCCCCTTCGCTGGGGAGCCGTCGCACGTCCAGCACCGTCTGCTCGGACAGGGGCTTGACCCCGTCGGCCGTGGTCGCCCGCACCGCGAGCGCCAAGACGTCGGCGGACCGGGCCGGGGGGAGGGCGTCGAGCGAGGTGACATCCATGGGCTTACTCTGGCAGGTCGCCGCGCCCGCAGGGCGGCACGGCCCGGTCGACGGTGGCTACTCCACGGTGTCGACGCTGCGCACGCCGGCGAAGCGGTACCCCACGTTACGGATGGTGCCGATCAGAGACTCGCGCTCCGGGCCGAGCTTGGCCCGTAGCCGGCGGATGTGCACGTCGACCGTGCGGGTCCCGCCGTAGTAGTCCATCCCCCAGACCTCCTGCAGCAGCTGCTCCCGGGTCACCACGCGGCCAGGGTGCTGCACGAGGTACTTCAGCAGCTCGAACTCCTTGAAGGTCAGGTCCAGGGGGAGGCCGCCGGCGCGCACGGTCCAGCTCGACTCGTCCACCACGACGTCGGCGATCCTGATCGGGCCGGGGCCCGCGTCGGGGGGCGCCGAGAGGCCCAGGCGCTGGCGCATCAGCCGGAGCCGGGCCTCCACCTCGGCGGGCCCGGAGGTGGACAGCAGGATGTCGCTGACCGGCCACTGGTCGTCGACGACCGAGAGCCCGGCCTCGACGAAGACGCCGATGACGGTGTTCCAGCTGCCCATGGTGTGGATGGTCCGTAGCGTCGACCGAGCCGCCGACATGTCGGCGATGGCGTCGACCAGGACCACCTCCGGCTCAGGACCGTGCAGGAGCGCGGCGGCGTCCAGCGCCTCGACGCGGACGCGGTGAGGCAGGAGGTCCAGAGCCGGAAGCACACGCAGGATGGCGCCCTGGGCGCTCCCGGGGGTGAGCAAGACCATCTCCGCCACAGTGACGAGGATAGTGCTGGACGTTTCCGAGCGATCAGGATCCGGCTCCCGCCGAGCCGGACCCGCCATACTGGGCGGCGTGGACCCGGTCACCGACAGCGTGGAGGTGGAGACCTCGACGCTGTCGGTGACCGGTACCGTCATCGGAACCGCGGCGTTCCTCGGCCTGACCGCGGTGGCCGGCGGCGCTCTGGTCAGCGTCGCTCTCGCGGTGCTGCTGGTGGTCCTCGCCTGGGGCTGGGCGGGGACCCTGGGGCTGCCTACGCCGCGGGGGACGGCCGGGGTGCTGCTTCTCGGTGGCCTGGCCATCCTGGCCAGCGTCTCCCTGCCGGCCGGGTCGGTGGCGCTGGCCTGGCTGCCCGGGGCGCTGGCGATCGCGATGATGTCGGCCTTGCTGCACCAGCTGTTGCGGCGCGACGGCCGCCCACGGGTAGCCGAGTCCGTGAGCTCGGTGCTCTTCGCGCTCTCGCTGTTCACGTGCTCCGCCTTCTTCGTCCCTCTTGCCCGCACCCGCGAGGGGCTGCTGCTCGTCGTAGCGGCCCTGACGGCCGCGGCGCTGTCTGCCGTGGTGGCTACGGCCATGCGCCGGCTGGAGCCGCGATGGGGGGCCTGGCAGGTGCCGGTCGCGTTGCTGGTCGGTGGCGCGGGTGGTGCCGCCGTGGGCGTGCTGAGCGGGCAGCTGTGGACGGCATGCCTCGTGGCGGGGGTGCTTGCCGCCGGCGTCAGCCACGCGACGCGCACGATGTTCTCGGTGCTGCCCACCATGGCTCACCGGCGGCCGCGGGCTGTCGTGGCTCTCAGCTCGGTGTTGGTCGTGGGGGTGGTGCCGTACGCGGTGGCCCTCACGGTGGCACCCGCTGCGCTGCCCGTGTGAGGGAGGCCGGCCCCGCGCCGGGGGCACCTACGATGGTCGGCATGCCGTTCGAGCTGGACCCCACCATGCACGCCGACCTGGCCCCGTTGGCCTGGCTCATCGGGCGATGGGAGGGGGCCGGGGTCCTGGGCTACCCGACCATCGAGTCCGCCCACTTCGGGCAGTCCGTCGAGATCACCCACGACGGCCGGCCGTTCCTGGAGTACCGCAGCCACAGCTGGATCCTGGACGAGTCAGGCGAGCGGGCGCACCCGGCCGCGCGCGAGTCCGGCTACTTCCGGCCCCTGGCCGACGGGGAGGTCGAGCTGATGCTCTGCCACCCCACCGGCATCGTGGAGATGTACGTCGGCACGACCAAGCCGGCGCAGCTGGAGCTGCGCACCGACGGGGTGATCCGCAGCCCGGAGGCCAAGGCCTACGCGGCGGGGCACCGGCTCTACGGCCTGGTCAACTCCAACCTGATGTGGGCGATGGACATGGCGGCCATGGGGCACCCGCTGACCAGCCATGTCTCGGCCGAGCTCAAGCGAGTCGGCTAGCGCGCCTGCCGGAGGCCCGCGTCAGTTGCTGAAGCCGGTCTGGGGTGAGACGTCGTCGGTGTACTCCGCCATGGTGTCGTTCTGCAGGTGCTCGGTGAGCTGGAGCAGCTGCTCCTGGGCCGGGACGACGATCGAGCCGGCCACGTCGTCGCTGCCCACCCCCGTCCACGGGGCGGTCTCGAAGTGGATGTCGTTCCCGCGCACGCCGCGCATGGAGAAGGCCAGTGAGCGCATCTCGGACATGTCGAGGTTCTCGTCGACGGTGAGGTTCTTCGTGGCTGCGTCGACCACCTCGCTCAGTCGCGCCGGGTTGGTCAGCGTCTCCCGCGAGAGCACCTTGAGCATGACCGCCTTCATGAACGCCTGCTGCCGCTGACCGCGCGAGATGTCCCCCTGGCTGAGCGCGTACCGCTCGCGCACGAACTCCAGCCCGGTCTCGCCGTCCATCCGCATCGTGCCCTCGGGGAAGCCGGGGCTGGCCTCGGCCACGTTGACCTCGACGCCGCCCACCGCGTCCGTCATGGCCTTGAAGCTCTCGAAGTTGAAGATGACCACCGAGTCGATCGGCACGCCGACCAGCGGCTGGATGGTCTCGACCAGCAGCGGGGCACCGCCGATGGAGTAGGCCGCGTTGATCTTGTTCGGTCGCGAGGACCCCGGGATGTCCACGAAGTAGTCGCGGGGGAAGTGGATGAGGTCCACCCGCTCCCGGTCGTCCGAGATGTGCATCAGGATGATGACGTCCGAGCGGCCGCGCTCGACGTCGAGGTCCCGGCTGTCGGTACCGATGACGAGGTAGTTCAAGGCGTCCCCCGCCGCCTCGGGCCGCTCCACCGGCACCGGCAGCATGGTGCCGTCCTGCGTGGTCACGGGAGTCTCCTCCTCGGGCAGCAGCGGCTCGTAGCTGACGTTGTCGCTCACCGTGTTGTTCAGGAAGGCCAGGTAGCCCGCCACCCCACCCACGACCAGGAGCCCCAGGAACAGCACCCCCACGATGGCGATGCGCCACCCCCGGCGCCGTCGCGGAGGCCGCCGTTCGCTGTGATGGCCGTCGTCGCCGCCGTCACCGTCGTACTCGTCGAACATGGTGTCGACGCCCCCACCCCGTACCTCACCCATATCACGGAGTGTAAGCGCGGTGAGACGAAACCGGCCCGAACCTGGGAGCCCGGAAGGCACCGACGGACCCGGCCGCTGGTGACAGGGCAGGGTGCAGGCCCGGGTCGTTACGGTAGGAGGGTGCCGACCCAGGATGCTGCCGCTGCGCCGACGGGCGAGGGTGAGGCCGAGTGGGAGAACGCCGTGCACGAGGCGGGGTTGCGGATGACCGAGCCGCGCCGCCGCGTGCTGC
The DNA here is from genome assembly GCF_035267225.1 of Ornithinimicrobium sp. GTDB lineage: Bacteria > Actinomycetota > Actinomycetes > Actinomycetales > Dermatophilaceae > Ornithinicoccus. The sequence goes on along the minus strand of NZ_DATFMA010000113.1, from coordinate 4,216 downwards.
AGGCGTTGGAGCAGCTCGGTCACGCCACGCCGGAGGTGCTGGTCGCGCATCTGTCCGCGCAGGGCTCGCCTCTGCCCGCTTCGACGGTCTACCGCAACCTGGAGTCGCTGGCGCGGGCGGGTCTGGTGCGCCACTCGCACATGCACGAGGGGGTTGCCGCCTACCACCTGCCGACCCACGGCCAGCACCTGCACCTGGTGTGCCGGGAGTGTGGCAGGGTCATCGAGGCGGCTCCGGACCTTGCTCGCGACCTGGCTCGGAATCTCCACCGGGCGCACGGCTTTGACGCTGACGTGACCCACATGGCGATCGACGGCCGCTGCTCCGCATGTCGTGAGGAGCGGATCTCGTGACGAGAGAAGGAGGGGTGCGCGATGAGCGTGCCTGGTGACGTGGAGGCGGCCCCCGTGCCATCGGTCACGCTCAGCCCCCTGGCCCGCCGGGAGGGTGCGGTGCCGGCCACCGGTATCGACGCCGGGGTGGCAGCGCACTACGGTGAGCCCGCGCGGGAGCAGCGCCTGCTGGCCGAGTCCTTGGCCTGTGTGGACCTGTCCCATCGCGGGGTGCTCACCGTCAGCGGGCCGGACCGTCTGCGCTGGCTGCACTCCCTGACCACCCAGCACCTGAGCGACCTGCGGCCCCGCACCAGCGTCGAGACGTTGATCCTCTCGCCGAAAGGACACATCGAGCACGCCCTGCACCTCGTCGACGACGGCGACAGCACCTGGGTCACCACCGAGCCCGGGGCGGCCGAGCCGGTGCGGGCCTGGCTGGACTCGATGCGGTTCATGCTCCGGGTCGAGGTGACCGACCGCAGCGAGGAGTTCGCGGTGGTCGGGGAGCCGATCGCAGCGGAGTCGAGCGAGGGTGAGCCCCTGGCCTGGGTCGACCCCTGGCCCCAGGTGACCGGGGACAGCGTGGCCTACGGCCCGGTGAGCGAGCACCCCGGTCTGCATCGCCCGTGGCGCGAGCTCATCGTGCCCCGGGACGAGCTGGCGGCTGCGGTGGGAGCCCGGCCGCTGGCGGGGGTGTGGGCCGCCGAGGCGCTGCGGGTCAACGCGTGGCGACCCCGGGCCGGAGCCGACACCGACCACCGCACGATCCCGCACGAGCTGGACTGGCTGCGCACAGCGGTACACCTGCACAAGGGCTGCTACCGGGGGCAGGAGACGGTCGCCCGGGTCCACAACCTCGGTCGGCCTCCCCGCCGCATGGTCTTCCTGCACCTGGACGGCTCCGGGCACATCCTGCCCGAGGCCGGCGCGGAGGTCCGGGCACAGGCGGGTCCGGATCTCGCAGCCGGTGAGCCCGAGCAGGCGCCGCCCGGGCGGCCGATCGGGCGGTTGACCAGCGTGGCCCGGCACCACACCGACGGGCCGATCGCGCTCGGGGTCGTCAAGCGCAACACCGACCCGTCCGCGGTGCTGTACGCGGGCTCCACGAGCGCCGCGCAGACCGTGATCGGGCAGCCGTGAGCACAAGAGTGAGGGCCGGAGCCGCGGTGAGGCCCTCGTGAACGCCACCCTGGTCACCGTGGCGCCGACGGGAGCCGAGACTCTCAAGGCGGATGTGCCGCAGCTGCCGACCACGTTGGAGGAGCTGGTCGAGACGGCCCAGCGCTGCGAACAGGCCGGGGCGGCCCTGATCCACGTCCATATCCGCGACGCCGAGCACCGCCCGACGCTGGACCCCGCGCGGCTCCGGGAGACCGTGGTGGCGCTGCGGGAGAGCACGGACCTGGTCATCCAGCTCTCGACCGGCGGCTCGGTGCACGACCCCCTCGCGGCGCGGCTGCAGGTGCTCGACGCCGACCCCGACTCGTGCAGCCTGACCTGCGGCACCGTCAACTTCGGTGACGAGGTCTTCAGCAACCCCTATCCCTTCATGAGCGAGCTGTACGTGCAGGCGCAGGAGCGGGGGGTCGTGCCGGAGTTCGAGCTGTTCGACCTCGGCCACGTGGCCGCGTTGCGGCGGCTGATCGACGCCCACGGGCTGCCCTTCGGCGGCAAGGTGCACGTCGACTTCGTCACCGGCGTGCCCGGCGGCATGCCGGGGACGGTGCCGGCTCTCGTGGCGGGGGTCGCGATGCTGCCGCCGGAGGTCACGAGCTGGTCGGCGACCGGGATCGGCCGCAGCCACCTGCCGATCGCTGCCGCCGCCTTGGCCCTGGGCGGACACCTGCGTGTCGGTATGGAGGACAACCTGATGCTGGCCCGTCGCGTACCGGTACAGCACAACGCCGAGCTGGTGTCGCGCGCCGCCCAGCTGGCCGAGGTCATGCAACGGCCGGTGATGAGCACCGGAGAGGCTCGGGCGATGCTGGCGGTCCCCACCCGCGGCTAGGGTGTGCCGCATGTCCCCGCCCGCCCCCGCCACGCCGCTGGGGGGCGCTCCCGTCGTCGCCACCATGACGCGCTCCGGCCTGGTGGAGTCAGTGCACCACGGCATCGTGGTGGCCACCGAGCCCGACGGCACGGTCGCCTTCTCCCGGGGCCCGCACGACGTACCGGTCTACCCTCGCTCCGCCAACAAGCCGATGCAGGCCGTGGCCATGCTGCGCTCGGGACTGCCGCTGGAGGGCGAGCTGCTCGCGTTGGCCAGTGCCAGCCACAGCGGGGAGGACTTCCACCTCGAAGGGGTGCGGCGCATCCTGGCGCTGGCCGACGGGCGGCTGAGCGAGCTCAACCTGCGCAACACCCCGGATGACCCCCTGGGCGAGCAGGCGCGACGCGCCTGGTGGGCCGCCGGACACGGACCGAGCGAGCTCGCCCAGAACTGCTCGGGCAAGCACGCGGCCATGCTGCTGACCTGCGTGGCCGCCGGCTGGGACCCCTCGACGTACCTCGACCCCGACCACCGGCTGCAGCGAGCGGTCGCGGCGGCCATCGAGGACCTCGCCGGCGAGAAGGTCAGCGCCGTCGGCGTCGACGGGTGTGGTGCCCCGGTCATGGCGATCACGCTGGCCGGCGTGGCGCGCGCGTTCGGGGCGATGGCGGCCGCGCCGGGGCACACCCCGCAGGGCCAGGTGGCTGCCGCTCTGCGCGAGCACCCGCGCTGGGTCGGCGGGACCGACCGGGACGTGAGCGCGCTCATGGAGACGGTGCCCGGGCTGATCGCCAAGGACGGCGCCGAGGCGGTGTACGCCGTGGGTCTGCCCGATGGCCGCGGGCTGGCCGTCAAGATCACCGACGGAGGCGGCCGGGCCCGTGCCGTGGTCACGGTGGCGGCCTTGAAGGCGATGGGCCTGGAGACACCAGAGCCTGGGCAGGGCCCGGACCCTCTGGACCTCGTCTGCGCCACTCCGGTCTTCGGTCACGGCCGGCCGGTGGGCGCGGTGGAGGCGGTCGGGCTGCACGAGGGCGGGCGAGGCTGAGGTGCGAGCGGTGCTGCAACGGGTCGACCGGGCCAGCGTCCGGGTCGACGGGGAGGTCGTCGGCCGTATCGGCCCCGGCCTGCTGGCCCTGGTCGCCGCCACTCACGACGACGGCGAGCAGGACGTGGCCACCATGGCGCGCAAGATCGTCGAGCTGCGCATCCTGCCGGAGGAGACCTCACTGCTGGACCGGGTCGGGGCTGCGACGGCGGGCAGCGAGCCGGAGGTGCCCACCCCGGCCGCTCTGGTGGTCAGCCAGTTCACCCTCTACGGGACCACCCGCAAGGGCCGGCGTCCCTCGTGGAGCGAGGCGGCCCCCGGCGCCGTGGCCGAGCCGCTGGTCGATGCCGTCGCCGAGGCCGTGCGAGCGCGAGGGGTGGAGGTGGCCACCGGAGTGTTCGGCGCCCAGATGGAGGTGGAGCTGGTCAACAACGGGCCCTTCACCTTGATCGTGGACACATCGTCTTCCCAAGTTCGACCCGTAAGGTGAGCGTGTGGACCTCATCGCCTCGGCCCAGAGCAGCGTGTCGATGCTGCTCGGGCTGCTCGCCGCCGCCCTGCAGGCCTGGGCCCTCGTCGACGCCCTCCTGACCCGCCCCGACGCCTTCGTCGCCGCCGGCAAGCGCACCAAGGGCTTCTGGCTGGCCATCACCGGTGTGGCGGCCCTGATCGGGTTCGTGTTCGTCCTCAACCCGTTCAACATCTTCAGCCTGCTTGCCATCGTGGCGGCGGCCGTCTACCTCACGGATGTGCGCCCGGCGGTCCGCTCGCTGCGTGGGCGCAACAACCGAGGCACCCAGATGGGCCCCTACGGCCCGTGGTAGGGCTGAGCCCACCACGCAC
>NZ_DATFMA010000112.1:0-19881 GCF_035267225.1 Ornithinimicrobium sp. | reverse complement strand
GGTCGGGAGGCTGGACATCCGTGAGCAGGCCCCACTCGAACCGGCTACGCAGGCGCTCGGCGAAGCCAGAGAGCTTCTTGGGGGGCTGGTCGGAGGTGATCACCACCTGCTTCTCGCTGTTGTGCAGCGTGTTGAAGGTGTGGAAGAACTCCTCGACCGTCTGTTCCTTGCCTTGCAGGAACTGGATGTCGTCGATCAGCAGCACGTCGACGTTGCGGTATCGCCGTTGGAACGCTCCGGCCTTGTCGTCGCGGATGCTGTTGATGAAGTCGTTGGTGAACTCCTCGGAGTTCACGTAGCGCACCCGAGTCTGGGCGTAGAGGTTGCGCGTGTAGTGGCCGATGGCATGGAGCAAGTGGGTCTTGCCCAGCCCGGACTCGCCATAGATGAAGAGGGGGTTGTAGGCACGCGCCGGCGCTTCGGCCACGGCGAGCGAGGCGGCGTGGGCGAAGCGGTTCGAGGATCCGGACACGAAGGTGTCGAAGGTGTACTTCGGGTTGAGCCGGGAGTCCCCGTCGGTCGTGGTGGCCGCACCGACCCCCGCCGTGGCCGACTCGGCCTGACCGGTGGACTCGCCGGCTTCCGTGCTCTCCTCAGGGGTGTAGGACCCCATGGCCCGCCGGTTCACCGGGGAGCGGTAGTCGCCGGCTTCCTGGTGGTCTGGGCCCTGATGGTTCGTCCCCTCGCGCTCGACCTGACGGCGTAGGTCGCTGTCGACGGTGATGGCCAGCCGTACTTCCTGGTCGAGCAGAGTGTTCAGGGCCTGCACGATGGGCAGTCGCAGCGTGGTCTCGAGGGTGTCCTTGGTGTGCTCGTAGGGCACCACCAGCAACGCGGTCGAGTCCAGCAGGCCGACCAGGCGGGTCAGCCGCAGGAAAGCTCGCTCGCGAGGGGCGATGCCTGAGGTGTCGACGTGCTCGACAGCCCGTGACCACACGTCATCGAAGTCGATCGACTCAGCCGCCATCAGACTTGCTGCCCTCGCCTCCCTGGTCGGACTCCGACGTTCGCGTCATCTGCCTCGGTGTCTCACCGCATCGACAGCTTGTCGACCGACTGTACACAAGGTTATCCACAAGCTGTGTACAAAGCGATGGACAAAACAACGGGAAGATCGTGACGCTATCAGAGCCCTCCGTTCGGGCCCAAGGGATCGGCAGGGTCTCGTTTGACCGCTCCCGTCTGCAGCCCGTACCGTGAGGAGGTCGCCATGACGGGCGTTTTCGCATGTCCAGGCACGGCTATGCTCCTGGGCTTCCGACTTCGTCTGACGAAGGCGTCGTACCGACCTACTGACCGGCTCCGCCTCGGTGCCGGCGCGGTGTTTCCGTGTCATCGCAGTGATGGAGAGATGATGAGCAAGCGTACCTTTCAGCCCAACCGCCGGCGTCGGGCCAAGGTGCACGGTTTCCGCCTGCGGATGCGCACGCGCGCCGGACGCAGCATCGTCGCTTCTCGCCGCCGCAAGGGCCGCGAGAAGCTGACGGCCTGAGATCTCTGACCGTGCCTCCGGCGTCTGTCACCCGTGTTGCCGGCACACCACCGACTGCGCCGGCCGGCCGACTTCCGGCGGGTGATGCGGGGCTCCAGCCCGCGCAACGGGCGGCGGGCCGGGACACCCAGGATCGTGGTGCATCGTGGGCCCATGGATGAGGCTCACGGCGACCGCCCGGCGCGGGTGGGGTTCGTCGTCTCCTCCGCCGTCGGCCACGCAGTGACACGGCACCGCGTCACGCGGCAGCTTCGCGCCTTGATGTCCGCGCGGATCGACCGCCTCCCGTCCGGAACCGACCTGGTCGTCCGAGCGACTCCTGAGGCCGCGAACGCCGGGTCCGCAGCCCTGTCCGCCGACCTCGACCGGTGCCTGCCGCGGGTGTGCTCATGAGTGCGCTGCTGGCCCGTCCTCTGGTCTGGTTGGTCCAGGCCTACCAGCTGCTGATCTCTCCCTTGCTGGGCCCGACCTGCAAGTACTACCCGTCGTGCTCGGCCTACGCGGTCACTGCGCTCCACGAGCACGGACCGCTACGTGGCCTGTGGCTCGCCGGCCGGCGCCTGTTGCGCTGTCACCCGTGGAGCCATGGCGGCGTCGACCACGTTCCCCCGCGCCGTGATGCGGTGCCCCCGACCACCGGCGAGACGTGCTCGCCCCGAGACTGAGGACGCATGGGTTTCTTCGACACCATCCTGTTCCCCTTCACATGGTTCGTCTCCACGATCATGGTCGGGTTCGAGAGCCTGCTGACCTCCTTCGGCATGTCCGACACCAGCGGTCTGACCTGGGTGCTGTCGATCATGGGTCTGGTCGTCGTGCTGCGCATCCTGCTCATGCCCTTGTTCGTACGGCAGATCCGCTCCCAGAGACGGATGCAGCTCTTGCAGCCCGAGCTGATGAAAATTCAGAAGAAGTACAAGGGGAAGAAGGACGAAGCATCTAGAAAGGCGATGACCGAAGAATCTTTCGGTCTGTACAAGAAACACGGCACGAACCCGTTCTCCTCGTGCCTGCCGATCCTGCTCCAGATGCCGTTCTTCCTGGCGCTGTTCCGCATGCTGAACGATCTGGAAGGAGTGGCCGACGGATCCAAGCAGGCCATCGGCTTCTTCTCCCAGGAGCTGGCGGCCAAGATGGAGAACTCGACCATCCTGGGGGCGCAGCTCTCCTCGTCCTTCCTGCACGACAGCGACACGCCGGCGAAGATCCTGTCGCTGGTGCTGATCGTGTTGATGTCGCTGACGCAGTTCATCACCTCGCATCAGCTGATGCGCAAGAACATGCCTGCGGCTGCCCTCGACTCCCCGATGGCCCGCCAGCAGCAGATCTTGATCTACCTGCTGCCGATCATGTTCGCGGTCTTCGGGGTGAACTTCCCTCTCGGTGTGCTCATCTACTGGACGACCACCAACCTCTGGACGATGGGGCAGCAGTTCTACGTCATCCGTGCCATGCCCGCGCCCGGGTCTTTGGCGGAGAAGGCGCTGGAGGAGCGCCGCGCGGCCAAGGGCAAGCCGATCAAGAAGTTCCAGCTGGCCGGGGCGGAGCAGGCCGCCACCGAGCCGTCGGCTCCAGTGCGGCAGTCCGGTCAGCGCACTCAGCCGCAAGGAAAGAAACGGGCCAAGAACAAGAGCCGGAGCAACCGACCCAAGGGACGCTAGCGGGACCTGCGTCGCCGGTCACACCCGCCGCCCGCGACGCGTCGGACGCCCCATGAGCGAAGAGACCACCGTCAGAGTGCAACCAGGAGCAACCATGACCACCACAGCCGAACCGAGCTCGACCGATCCCGACGCGCAGGACCTGGCCCGGGAGCCCCGCGAGGCTGCCCCGGCCGGCTCAGGTTCCCGATCGTCCCAGCTCGAGCGGGAGGGCGAGGTCGCTGCAGACTTCCTCGAGTCATTGCTGGACATCGCCGATCTGGACGGCGACCTCGAGGTGGACGTCGAGGGTGACCGTGCCGCGGTGTCGATCGTGGACTCCGAGGACGGCTCGGTACCCCAGCGCCTGGTGGGCAGCGAGGCTTCGGTGCTGGAGGCGCTGCAGGAGCTGGCTCGACTGGCGGTGCAAGCACAGACCGGCGAGCGCAGCCGCTTGATCCTGGATGTGGCCGGCTACCGGGCCGACCGTCGCCGCACTCTGGCTCAGACTGCGGTGGGGGCGATCGACGAGGTGAGCAAGACCGGCGAGCCGCAGGCGTTGCCGCCGATGACGGCTTTCGAGCGGAAGGTCGTCCACGACGAGGTGCTCCGCGCAGGGCTGCGCTCGGAGTCTGAAGGGGAGGACCCCCGGCGCCACGTGGTGGTCTTCCCTACGTCGACCTAGCCGTATGGCGTCCGCGTCCTCACCGAAGCCGCCTCGCGCGGCCGGAGAGATCTTCGGCGAGCACCTGCCCCTGGCGGTGCGATACGCGGAGCTGCTCGTGACCACCGGCATCGAGCACGGCCTACTCGGCCCACGGGAAGCGTCCAAGGTGTGGGAGCGGCACATCGTGAACTGCGCGGCGGTCGAGTCGCTGCTCCCGCACCGGTCGCGACTGATCGACATCGGCAGCGGAGCCGGCCTGCCGGGTCTGGCCCTGGCGATCGCCCGTCCCGACCTGAAGGTCACCCTGGTCGAGCCGATGGCGCGCCGGACCCGTTGGCTCGAGGACGCGCTGAGCGAGCTGGGCTTGACCCAGGTCAGCGTGCAACGGGCACGGGCCGAAGAGATGAGCGCTTTGATCCAGGCTCCTGTGGTGACAGCGCGGGCCGTGGCGCGCCTGGACAAGCTGGCCACCTTGGCGTGGCCCCTCCTGCCCGAAGGGGGACGATTGCTCGCCTTGAAGGGAGACAGCGCGGAGACGGAGATGCACGAGGCCTCCGCCATCTTGGAGCGGATCGGAACCTCGTCCAGCACGGTGCACGAGGTGGGTGCCGACATCCTCGCCACGCCGGTCCGGGTCATCGAGCTGGTCAAAGGGTCAAGACCGCGGGTCATGCGGTCCGGATCCGGACGTGGCGAGAAGACGTGATGCAGCAGACCGACCTGGGCTGGGTCGACCTTCCGCGCGCGAGTCCGGGCGAGCGCGAGGTGCTCGCTGAGACTGCGCTCGGCTGGCCGGTCGGCCCCGATGACTCCACGCCTGCCGGTGATGTTTCACGTGAAACAGCCGACCCGGAGCGTGTCGATGAGAACGGTCCCCGGGAAGCGCCTCCTTCGAGCCCGCCGGAGCCTGTTTCACGTGAAACCTCACGACCCGTGCACGGGGCGCCTGTTTCACGTGAAACCGCCGCGACCGAGGACGAGTCGCCGGCCGGGGCCGGGCCCTCCGACCACGAGCCTCGCGCCACCCGTGTGCTGAGCGTGGCCAACCAGAAGGGTGGCGTGGGTAAAACCACCACTGCGGTGAACGTGGCGGCAGCGCTGGCCCAGGCCGGGTGTCGCGTCCTGCTCATCGACCTCGACCCGCAGGGTAACGCCAGCACCGCTCTGGGGGTCCCCCACGACATGGGTGCCCCCGGGGTCTACGAGGTCCTGGTACAGAACGCCACCTTGGACGAGGTCGTGCGTCCCTCGCCCAGCGCCCCCGGGGTGTGGTGTGCCCCCTCCACCATGGATGTCGCTGGATGCGAGATCGAGCTCGTGGGACTGCCCGACCGTGAGTTCCGACTCCGGACGGCCCTGCGGCGCCATCTGGGCTACGCCGACACCTCCGACCCCACCGAGTTCGAGCCGTCCGCGTACGACTTCGTGCTCATCGACTGCCCGCCCAGCCTCGGCCTGCTCACGATCAACGCGATGACCGCTTCCGGTGAGGTCTTGATTCCCATCCAGTGTGAGTACTACGCGCTGGAGGGCCTGACCCAGCTCGTCCGCAACGTCGAGCTGATGCGCGCACACCTCAACCCCGGTCTGCGGGTGTCGACCATCGTGATGACCATGTACGACGCCCGCACCCGCCTGTCGTCCCAGGTCGCCGAGGAGGTGCGGGCGCACTTCGGTGACCTGGTCCTGGCCACCGCGGTGCCCCGCTCGGTTCGCATCAGTGAGGCACCCAGCCACGGAGAGAGCGTGATGACCTACGACCCGCACAGCGTGGGAGCCCTGTCCTACCGCGAGGTTGCGGTAGAACTGAGACGACACTCGAGGCCGTAGACCGGCGTCGACCGCCCTACGCCCGAGGAGAGCTCATGAATGACCGCCGACGAGGGCTGGGGCGTGGTCTCGGAGCCTTGATTCCCTCCGAGGCGCCGGACTCCTCACCGCCGCGGGACGTCTTCTTCATCCCCTCGGAACCGGATCCGGCGCCCGCGGACGACAGCGCGTTGGTGGCGGTGCCGGGGGTGAGGTTCACCGAGGTACCCGTCGAGGACATCACACCCAACCCGCGGCAACCACGAAGTGACTTCAACGACGACGATCTGGCCGAGCTCGCCCACAGCATCTCGCTGGTCGGGGTGCTGCAGCCGGTCGTGGTCCGTCCCTCACCGGAGGGCGGGGCGGCACCTTTCGAGCTGATCATGGGCGAGCGGCGCTGGCGAGCCAGCCGGCAGGCGGGAATGGAGACGGTCCCCGCGTTGGTGCGCGAGACCGCAGACGGTGACCTCCTGCGGGATGCCTTGCTGGAGAACCTGCACCGCAGCCAGCTCAACCCATTGGAGGAGGCCGCTGCCTACGCGCAGCTGCTGGAGGACTTCGGGTGTACGCACGACGAGCTGGCGGCACGTCTGGGACGGTCGCGTCCTCAGATCTCCAACACCGTGCGCCTGCTGCGGCTGCCTCCCGCGGTTCAGCGACGGGTCGCCTCCGGTGTGCTGTCGGCGGGGCACGCTCGTGCTCTGCTGACGCTCAGCAACGCCCCGGCAATGGAGGTCCTCGCCGCCCGGATCGTCGCTGAGGGTCTCTCCGTGCGCTCCGTCGAGGAGATCGTGCTGTTGGGAGAAGGCAACGCCGACGGGTCCGGTCCGAGTCGCCGGCGGTCACGCTCCCAGGGGGACCCTGACTTGGCCGAGTGGTCGACGTGGCTGTCGGACCAGCTCGAGACCCGCGTCACCATCTCCATGGGTCGGCGCAGGGGCAAGATGAGCGTCGAGTTCGCCTCCAAGGAGGACCTAGAGCGCATCCTCGCGCTGATGCGCACCGAGTCGGCACCGAGAGAGCTGACGGGTTAAGGGTCGACCGGCCCGCTTCCGGCACACCCCACGTGTCCACAATTCTGTGGATAACCGGTGGGTTGTCGTGCGCGACAGCAGATGTCAGGAGAGAAAGGGCTCCAGCTCACGCATGAGCTTGGGCTTGGACAGGGCGCCCACCATCGTCTTGACGACCTCACCGTCCACGTACACGTTCATGGTGGGGATCCCGGTGATCCCGTAGCGACCGGTGACCTGGGGGTTCTCGTCGGTGTTCAGCTTCACGACCGTCAGCTGGTCCGAGTACTCCTCGGAGAGCTCCTCGAGAACCGGTGCGACCATCTTGCACGGTCCGCACCACGGGGCCCAGAAGTCCACCAGCACTGGGCCCTTCTGCTGGAGCACGTCCGCGCCGAAAGCGCTGTCGTCGGTCTGTTTCGTGGCCATCGCAGTTTCTCCTCAGTGGTGAAGGTCGTTGTGGGACAAGGGAATCGTCAGCTGACCGGCACCGCGGTGTCTGCCACGGGGGTGGCCAGGGCGGCCGGTTGACCAGCGGCCGGCGTGATGGCCGCCAGGTAGCGCTCAGCATCCAGCGCTGCGGCGCATCCGGACCCGGCGGCCGTGACGGCCTGGCGGTAGGTGTGGTCCACGAGGTCGCCGGCGGCGAAGACCCCGGGGATGTTGGTCGCGGTGCCGCGGCCCTGCACCAACACGTACCCCTCCGCGTCCAGATGAACCTGGTCGGTGATGAGCTCGTTGCGCGGGTCGTGACCCACCGCGATGAAGAGGCCGGTCACACTGAGCCGCCGACGCTCCCCGGTACGGACATCGGCGAGAGTGACGGCGTCGACCTTCGCGTCGCCGTGGATCTCGACGACCTCGCTGTGCCAGGCAAAGCTGATCTTGGGGTCGGCCAGGGCGCGCTCGGCCATGATGTGGCTCGCCCGCAGCTCGCCGCGCCGGTGTACGACCGTGACCGACCGGGCGAAGCGGCTCAGGAACGTGGCCTCCTCCATCGCGGAGTCGCCGCCGCCGACGACCACGATGTCCTGGTCGCGGAAGAAAGCCCCGTCGCAGGTGGCACACCAGGAGACCCCGTGGCCGGACAGGCGCTTCTCGTCGGGCAGTCCCAGCTCCCGGTAGGCCGAACCCATGGCCAGGATGACCGAGCGGGCCCGGTGCCGGCCGCCCTCTTCGTCGGTGACCACCTTGATGGCGCCCGTGAGGTCGAGCGCCGTCACGTCGGTGCGCTTCAGAACGGCCCCGAAGCGCTCGGCCTGGGCCCGCATCTCCATCATCAGGTCGGGACCCATGATCCCGTCGGTGAAACCGGGGTAGTTCTCGACCTCGGTCGTGTTCATCAGGGCCCCGCCGGCGGTGACGGCTCCCTCGAAGAGCACCGGCTCGAGGTTCGCACGCGCGGCGTAGACCGCCGCGGTGTACCCAGCCGGACCGGAGCCCACGATGATGACCTCGTGCACGGCGTCGGAGTCGCCCCCGGTGGACGCGGGGGACGCAGAGGTGTCTGGCTGGAGGGAGATTCCGCTGATCGCCGTCATGAGAGGGGTGCTGCTCCTGTGAAGATGGATGATGCTGGGTGGTGAACCGATCCTAGGACGCCGATGTTCCCGGTGGGGACGAGCGCGTCGGAGTGTCAGGGCAGGTCTGTCGGCCCGTGCAAGACGGATGCCGACGGGTCGGCGACACAGTCGGCGCTGACCGCCCACGCTCGGGGCGCGCGCGCCGATGCGTCACTGACCACCACGACGTCCGTCTGTGCCACTGTGGCGGGCGCCGCGACCCAGCCCGGGCCGTTCGGGGTCTCGCCGGTGGCACGGACGCAGTTCTCGGTCTGCGCGGCGGGTAGTGCTCGCACGCCCGCCTCGATGGGCTCGAAGGATGCGGGCAGCGAGCGCGGCTCGGTCCCGGCGGCCGCCCCCTCGAGCACGGCGCCGGCACCCGCGGCGAAGCTGCGCTCGTCGATCTGCGCCAGCGCCGCAGCCGCGACGCCATCGCCGCTGGCATGGTCCGCCCCCTCGTCGACGGCAGCGCCCTGAGAAGCACTGGCGCTCGGTGATTGTTCGGCCTTGTCCTCGCGTTCCGAACTTTCACCTGTTCTGGTGTTGCTCGCTGGAACATACTGCGCTGCAATCTCAGGTTCCTCACCCAGACCGACCATCCGATCGTAGGTTGCGACACCGACGACGCCGACCGTGACCACCGCGGCGGCCCCGGCCACGAGCCACGGACCACGCGGGAGCCGCTGCCGTGCGACGCCGAAGCTGACGTCCGAGCCGCCTCGTGCCTGCCCGGTGGCGGTCCGCCTCGGTGATGCGGCAGTACCGGAGGAACGGCCATCGCGCTGGGGATCGTGTTCGTCCAAGGTCGCGGCGATGCGAGCTGCCACATGATCGGGCATCGGGCCGGGGTCCGGGAGTCCGGAGAGCAGCTCCCGCACTCCGGTGGGATCGTCGTCCTGATCCTCCGGTCGCGGGCCGTCGTCTCTGCTGGTCACCGGCGGCTCCTGGTCAGTGTGATGCGGGCGGTCTCGCTGGCGAGGCCCGGCCCCGTGAGGAGCCCCATCATGGGTAGGACGCTCGGTGAACGTCACTGGTTCCCGGAGCGGGAGTCGCTCGGTGGACGAGCCCGGGTGGACCCGGCCGGCGTCAGCGGACCACGACCTCGGAGACGTAGACGATCTCGCCGTTGGGCCCGTCCCAGGCGTCGGTGAACCAGACCAGGACGTACTGCCCCTCCACCGGATCGTCGGCGGTCACCGTCACCTCCTCGGAGGCGTCCTGGACCACGCCGATACGCGTGCTGTCCGAGCGGCTCACCTCGTCGCCGACGTACACCTCCACGGCGTAGTCGCCCTCGGGGAAGTCGATGTCGACCTCACTGACGCTCTGGCTCTCCCCGAGGTCGAGCGCGAGGCCGACGCCGTCCTTGAGGTTGCCCCAGTTGTCGGCCAGGTAGGTCCGGCTGTTCCACGAGGTGGAGGGGTCGCCATCGATGGCGAGGTCGGTGAGCTCGTTGTTCTCGTCGCCGTCGCCGCCGGGGTCGTGAGAGGTGATGCTCGCCGGCTCGATCGGGTCTGTTGACTCTGCCGTCGGTTCCTCTGTCGTGCGGGCGGCGTCGTTGTTGCCCTCGTTCGAGGACTCGTCCTCTTCCCCGGACTGTCCCTGCTCCTCCTCGCTGGTCGCCTCCTGCCCGCCATCGGCGGCCTCGCCGCCCATCGGGTTCAGACCCTGGATGGCACCGTAGGCCAGGAACATCGCCACGACGACGATGGCGGCAATGAGGGCTAGCACCACGCTGCTCTGGTAGCGCTGCCGAGGACGCCCTTCCTCCTCACTCAGGTCCGCCGTCGCGCCGGCGCCTCCGGAGAGGAGTCCGACGTCATCGGCACCGCGGTCCGCGTCCGCCTGCGTGGACGAGGCTCGGGAGCCTTCGGCATGGCGGCCGGTACGTCGGTCCTCCTCCGGTGCGTCGGCAAGCCCGGAATAGTCTCCAGCGGGCGCGGCGCCCGACGGTGTCGTGCGGTAGTAGCTGCCTTCGGCGCGGCCGGTGTCGTCCGTGTCGTCGGCGCCGGAGTCTGCTCCCTCGTGAGGATGGGCGGCGGTAGCGGCGGCGGCGGCACCGGATCCCGCGGAGAGGGCCGCATACGCTCCCCCGTCGCTGTCCTCGAGCGGCGCATCGAGGGAATGCTGCTCGCCCTGGACGACCTCGGAGGGCCAGGGTGCCAGCACCTTGGCGAGCTCTCCGGGGGTGCTGGGGGCTTGGGTGCCGTCCGACTCCACGCCGAAGACCGACCGGCACAGCGCGTCGAGATCCCCGGGAATCCCGCCGACGACCTCGGACGGCGCGGGCAGCGTGCCGTCGGCGAGGCGCCGAGCAGGCCGCAGCGCCTCGATCTCCTCGCCGGGCCAGCGGCCCGTCAGCCCCGTGTACAGCAAGGACATCAGGTCCGAGGTGTCGATGGCCGAGGACTCCACGGCCGAGATCTCGTCGGTCTGCTCGATGGCCGAGGCCACACCCACGCCGGAGATCTTGACGCTGCCCTCGCGGGTGCGCAGGACGGCGTGCGGGTTCAGGTAGAGGTGGTGCAGCCCTCGTCGCCGGGCGGACTCCAGCCCGGAGGCCGCCTCACCCACGATCCTGCGGGCCTCCTCGGCCGGGAGCGGGTGCTCGGCGACGAGCGAGGCCAGGGAGATGGCTTCGCTCAGTCCCTCCTCGACGATCCAGCAGACTCCGTCGTCGAGGCCGACGTCCAGGACGCGCACCAGGCGGGGATCGTCCACCCCGGCCGTGCGACGTGCGCTGTCGAGCACGGCGTGCGCCGTCTCCTCGTGCACACCGGAGGCGGGCAGCACGGTGACCGCCACGAGACGGTCCAAGGTCTGGTCGTGGGCCGACCAGTAGTCGAGGGTGTCGTCGCGTCGCGCCAGGAGCTCCTCGAGGGCATACCGGCCTCCGAGGACCTTGCCAGTGTCGATGCCATGCACCTGGGGCTCCTTGCTTCCTGAGGCTTCCGGTCCAGCCGGGTCCAAGAGTAGTCCGGTCCCACTCGTGATAGGTGCTGCTGCGACACCACTGTCGCGGGGATCCTCGGGGGGCTCGGAGCCCGGAGCCTCGGTGGGAGTCACGGGACTTGCGACGCCGTCCTGCGCCGCCCGCCGGCCGCGCACCCGGCGCAGCAGCGGGGCGGCGACCTCGGCCAGCTCACGCACCCCGAGGCGATGCGCGACGAAGGCGTACACCACCACGAACACCAGGCCCCCGAGCACGAGGGTCGCCAGCGCGGCCACCTTGCCGTCGAGCCGGGTGTCCACGGCGTACTGCACGGCCAGGGTGGGCAGAGCCGAGATCAGGGCGGCGGCGAAGGCGCGCAGATAGGTGCGGCGGACGTCGGCCATGCTCGTCGACCCCACACGCCGGCGTACCCACATGACGCCCAGCACCGCCGCCGCCAGCTGGCCGGCGGCCTGGCCTCCGGCGACACCGAAGGCGGTGAGCTGGGGTGGCAGGAAGGCCGCGGCCGTGATCGCGCCGATAGCGATGCCGGTGATGACCAGCTGGAGCTGGAAGGGGGGGCGGCCCTCCTGGTAGGCGTGGAAGATCCGCTGGGAGAGCAGGTACATGCCGTAGGGCACCAGGCCGAGCGTGAGAATCATGACGACCTGCGCCGTGGCCTCGGTCGCCTCGGACCCGCTGAGCAGGAGGAGCAGGGCGGTGACCTCGGGGGCGAGAACGATCATCGCGACGGCGATCGGCACCATGGCGGTGGCGAGCAACCGCAGCCCGTGCCGGTACTGGTACGACAGGGTCGCACGGTCGTCCGCGGCCGCGGCGCGGGAGAGCTGGGGAAGCATCGCGGTGAGCAGGGAGGTCGCGATGAGCGAGTGCGGGAGGATGAAGATCAGGAAGGCGTTGTCGTACACGAACTTGCCGGGCACTCCCGGCTGCAGCACCACGGCCCGGTTCAGCACGTTCGAGGCCAGCAACAGACCGAGCTGTGACACGGCGATGACGGCCAGGGTCCACATGGCCATCCGCGACGCGGCGCCCAGACCGACTCCACGGAAGCCCCATCTCGGCCGGTAGCGAAAGCCGCTGCGACGGACCGGCTCGAAGAGCACCGCTGCCTGCACGACGATCCCGAGAGTGGCGGTGCCGCCCAACAGCCAGATCATCTCCGGGCTCCACTGGCCCAGAGGCAACGTGGCGGCGTCGGGATAGCGGAAGGAGAAGACGACCAGCCCGGCGATGGCCACGATGTTGTTGGCCACCGGGGCCCACATGTAGTAGCCGAACCTCTCCTGCGCGTTGAGGATCTGGCCCAGCAGCGCGTAGGCGCCGTAGAAGAAGATCTGCGGCAGGCACAGGTAGGCCAGCGCCACGGCCAGGGCGAGCTGCTCCCCGGTCCAGCTGATCGCGTAGAGCTTGGTGACCAGCCACGCGCCCGCCGTGGCCAAGGCCGTCAGCACGAACAGGACGGTGAGGGCGAGGGTGATCAACCGGTCGGTCAGGTCCCGCCCCCGGTCCTCGCGGGCCAGGGCACGCGTCAGCTGGGGCACGAACACGACGTTCAGCACGCCACCGGCCAACAGGATGTACAGCGTGTTGGGCAGCGTGTTGGCGGTCTGCCAGATGTTCGCGATCTGGGTCGTGACGCCGATCGCACCGGCGAGCAGAGCGAGGCGGACGAGCCCGAGTAGCCGGGACACGAGCGTGCCCGAGGCCATCAGCGCGCTGGAGCGTGCCAGCGAGGCCGAAGAGTGTGACCTCGGCCCGTCCGGCGCGGGGGAGTCGGCGCCGGGCGCGCTCACGACAGCTCCTGCCTCGTGGCGCCAGAGGTGGAGGGCCGACGCACCGCCCGGGTCAGCCCGAGCACGAGGATGACGCCGGCCAGCCCTCCGAGCAGCCAGTAGATCCACATTCCGGTCGGCCGCACCGAGATGTTCAGCTCCTCCGGGTCGCCGATCGTCAACCCACTGGGGGTGGACAGGGTTGCTTGCACCGGCACCTCGCCGGCGGCCACGGCCTCGGCACGGAACTGCACGGTGGCGCGGCTCGAAGGTCCGATCGTCACCGCCTCGGGCGCCTCGAGGATGCGCAGCCGGGCGTTGCCCGGCTCGAGCCCGAGCCGAAGGTCCCGGACCGCGACCGGCAGCTCGTTGACCAAGGTGATCTGGATCAGGCCCTCCTGGGCGACGAAGTTGACCTCCGTAGGGTTGATCTGGATCCCGCCGGTGACCGTCGTGACCTGGGACTCCATCTCGCTCATCGGGACCGCCCACTCCTGGTCGCGGCTTCGCCAGCGCGTCGAGTACAACCCGTCCAGGACGGAGTCCCACTGCTGGGCAGCCCCTCCCTCGGGCATGATGCCGCTGAGGTCGGCCAACTGTCCCCGCACGGCCTCGATCTCGGCGATCCGAGCGGTGGTCAGCGGGCTCCGCCCTGGAGCCTCGGCCGGTGTGGAACCGGTCAGGCGGACCGGCTCCGCGTCCGCAAGCAGGTCAGCCGCCGACACCTGCTCCACCCACGGCGCCTCCTCGAGCGCTTGGACCAGGCTCCCGACGGTCTCTGCCTGCACGTCGGCGGCGCGGGGTGGGGAGAGCACGACCGCCCCCGGGGAGCTCGGCTGACGCTGGTGGCGCGCCAGCAGGTGCGCCAGCACCAGCTGCACGTCGGCACCATCCTGCCCTGGGCTCGACATCTCCTCGAGGATCTTCGCCAGCTGGTCGTCGTAGCCCAGCACCGGCATCGCCGCGGCGGAGTCGAGCTCGCCAGCAGGCTGCCCGATGAGGTCGGTGGTCTCGTTGAACGCGCTTCGCGGCAGGACCGTGGCCAGCGGAGCACCGCCGGGCCAGAGCGCCCGCATGTCGCGCAGACGCCGTTGGTCCACCACGTCGAAGGCCGGCCAGGAGACCCCCTGGCGGCCACGCTCGAGCACACGCTCGGCTTCGAGGACCGAGGGAGCCAGGTCGCGGCGCAGCAGCTGTCGGGACAGATCGGGGTCTGCCCCCGTATCCAGGAGCGCCGCCACGTCGGGATCGGACACGGGCAGCCACCACAGCTGGGACCGGCTCAGCTCCCCGAGACGCACCTGTAGGTCGGCCTCGGCCTGCTGCACCTGGCTGGCCTCCTCCGGCAGATCCAGCTCGGGCAGGTCTGGTTGGGTCGGGGTGGCGGAGGAGCTGGCGGACGTGTCGTCCGCCGACCCACTCCGCTCCTGCGGGCCGGACTGGCTCGGGACGTCACCCTGGTCGTTCTGCGTGCTGGGGGACTCCTGAGCGGGCTCGGTCGGCTCCGGCAGGGGGACGGGTGTCCCGGCGGGCGTGGAGACGTCCGCCGAGACACGCCCGAGCGGCGTCAACAGGGCGGGATCCACGACGAACGTCGCCTCGCCCTGGTCCAGTCCATCCAGCCAGGCCCGAGCCGAGGAGTCCGGTCCCACGGCGTCCAGCCACGCCTGGGCACGCTGCGGAGCGGGAGCCGAGGTCAGCGCGGCGTCCGCCGGCACGGTGAGAGGCACCACCCACGAGACTCCGAGTCGGTCCTGAGCCGGGCGTGTCGACCACCACGGCAACACCGAGCGAGCCTGCCCGAGGGTGGAGCCGTCGCCTCCCGTGACCTCGAGGCGCAGCGGCAGGCTCGTGAACGAGAAGGGGGGCCGCAGCCGTTTGCCCGGGACCGAGATCGTGAAGTCGAGCTCGTCGCCCGGAGCGAGCACCTCCTCCACCTCGTCCTGCCCCACCTGCCGAGGAGTTCTGGTGCTCTGCTCACCGGTGGACCAGGAGCTGACGGCATCAGAGGTGTCCAGGGCCACCCATGCTGTGCTGGCCGCGATCGCGCGGATCTCGGTGCTGACCGTGCCGACGTTGCGCAGAGTGCCACTGACACTCCAGGGCTGGTTGGGCCGCATCACCGTCGGTGCGACCTCGTCGACCACGATGTCGACCTGAGGACCGGGCTGGGCGGGCGCTTCCGGCATGGCCCGGCTGGTGTCGGGGTGAGGGTGGGCGCCTGCCGCCGGCTCCAGCGGGAGGAGAAGGGCGAGCACGACCAGAGCCACCATCAGCGGTGTCAGGCTCGCCCGGCAAGCCCCCACGCCTGCCCTGCCCACCAGGCGTACGCGCTCACGCGCACCGACAGCTCTCCCCGCTCTCGCGCTGTCATTCATACCGACGCTGACGGAGTCAGGACGGTTGGCCGCAGGTGAGGACAAGTCGAGTCGTCTCGGGGGGCTTCAGGCGGGTCCGGCCAGGCACCGCCAGGCGAGCTGGGCGATACGGCGCTCGTTGGGAAAGGTGAGCCGCTGGTGGGCCTCGTCCAAGGACACCCAGGCGGCGTCGATCGCCTCGTGGTCGGGGTCGTTGTCCACCGTGAGGCGACCTCCGGTGGCCTCGAGGAGATAGTGGTACACCATCTTGTGGATGCGGTGGGACGGAGTGGAGAACCGGTACTCGATCGTGCCCAAGGTCACCAGTACACGTCCTTCGATGCCGGTCTCCTCGGCTACTTCGCGCTCCGCGGTCTGGACCAGGGTCTCGCCGGCCTCGACGTGTCCCTTGGGTAGGCACCACTCGATGCGTGCCCGGCGGTTGCGCCGCGCGATCACCGGGATGCGGGCCCGACCGTCGATGACGTCGACGACAACCCCTCCGGCGGAGGTTTCTCGCACCGCGAGGTGCCGCCCGCGGGGGCGGGCCGGTCGCGGTGTGAGCGTCACGTGCTCACTGTATCGACCGGGCCTGTGGACAAGGTGAGATCACGAGGACACCGGTGCGTCCCTCTGCGTAGGCTAGGCGATCGTGTCCCCATCCTCCCCCGCAGCCGAGAGCCTGGCTCGCGCCTCCCGTGCCCTCTCGCCGGTGCTGGACTCGATCGCCGGCCTGAGCAGCGCTTTCGCGGCGCAGGGGCATGAGCTGGCCCTGGTCGGAGGGCCGGTGCGAGACGCCTTCCTCGGCCGGCAGTCCCCCGATCTGGACTTCGCGACCAACGCCCGGCCCGACGCGATCGAGACCCTTCTCCGCGGCTGGGCGGACCACACCTGGGATGTGGGTCGCGCCTTCGGCACCATCGGGGCGTGCCGCGGTGACCTGGTCGTGGAGGTGACCACGTACCGCGCCGATGCGTACGAACCGGGGTCGCGCAAGCCGGTGGTGGCCTTCGGGGACACCCTGGAGGCGGACCTGACGCGGCGCGACTTCACGGTCAACGCGATGGCCCTGCGGTTGCCCGACCGGGTGTTCGTCGACCCTTGCGGTGGCCTGGAGGATCTGGTCCAAGGCCGCCTGCGTACGCCGCAGGAGCCCGAGGTCTCCTTCTCGGACGACCCACTGCGCATGATGCGCGCGGCACGTTTCACCGCGACGCTTGGCCTGCACGTCGACCTCGCGGTCGCCGAGGCGATGACTGGGATGGCCTCCCGGCTGGACATCGTCTCCAGCGAGCGCGTACGCGACGAGCTCACGCGTCTGCTGTTGGGCGCCGATCCGCGAGCAGGAGTCGAGGTGCTCGTCAGCACCGGGCTGGCCGAGGTGGTGCTGCCCGAGGTGCCGGCCCTGCAGCTCGAGGTCGACGAGCACCACCGGCACAAGGACGTGTACCAGCACTCGTTGCAGGTGCTGGAGCAGGCCATCGCCTTGGAGAGCCCGCCGACCGCCACTGGTGCCGATGAGGTGCCGGGGCCGGACCTCGTGTTGCGGCTGGCCGCGCTGCTGCACGACATCGGCAAGCCCGCCACGCGCCGGTTCACCTCCGGCGGGGGAGTCAGCTTCCACCATCACGAGGTCGTCGGAGCCAAGCTCGCTCGGAGCCGGCTGCGCGCCCTGCGCTACGACAAGGAGACCGTCAAGGACGTCTCACGGCTGGTGGAGCTGCATCTGCGCTTCCACGGCTACGGCAGCGGTGAATGGACGGACTCAGCCGTGCGGCGGTACGTCACCGACGCCGGCGACCTGCTCGGCCGGCTGCACCGGTTGACCCGCTCGGACTGCACCACCCGCAACCGGCGCAAGGCAGCGCGGTTGTCCGCCTCCTACGACGACCTGGAGCGCCGCATCGACCGCCTGCGCGAGCAGGAGCAGCTGGAGGCCGTGCGGCCCGAGCTGGACGGGCACCAGATCGCCGAGGTGCTCGGCATCGAGCCCGGCCCGCTGCTCGGGCGGGCCTACAAACACCTGCTGGAGGTGCGCATGGAGCGCGGCCTCATCGGCCACGAGGAGGCGGTGACCGAGCTGCGGCGCTGGTGGCGAGAGCGAGCGCAGCCCTCGGGTGCCGCAGAATAGGCGGATGCGCGTCGTGATCGTCGCCGAACACGGCGGCCCAGAGGTCCTGCAGGTCACCGAACGCGAACGCCCGGTGCCGGACGAGGGCCATGTGCTGGTCGAGGTCGACGCGGCGGGGGTCAACTTCATCGACACCTACCAGCGCAGCGGCGCTTACCCCATGTCCCTGCCCTACGTCGTGGGCTCCGAGGGGGCCGGCACTGTGGTCGAGGTGGGACCGGGCACGGACGAGCCGGCACCGGGAGACCGGGTGGCGTGGGCCATGGTCCCCGGAAGCGGGGCCACCGAGTATGCGGTGGTGCCGGCGTCGCGCGCGGTGCCTGTGCCTGCCGGAGTCGACCTGCGCACCGCCGCTGCCGTGATGCTGCAGGGGATGACGGCGCACTACCTCGTGGAGTCCACCTACGCGGCGCAGGAAGGGCAGACCGCGTTGGTCCACGCCGCCGCGGGCGGTGTGGGGCTCTTGCTGTGCCAGATGCTGTCGGCCAAAGGTGTGCGCGTGATCGGCACGACCTCGACCTCCGACAAGGCCGACCACGCCCGCGCGGCCGGTGCCCATGATGTCGTCCGCTACCGCGCGGCCGAGGGGCGGAGCCCGGCGGTCGACCTGGTGGCGGAGGTCACCCGGCTCACGGACGGTGAGGGCGTCGACGTGGTCTACGACGGAGTGGGGCAGGCGACCTTCGACGCGGGTCTGGCGTTGTTGCGACCCCGAGGGACGATGGTGCTCTTCGGTGCGGCAAGCGGGCCGGTGGCTCCCGTCGATCCCCAGACGCTGAACACCGCGGGGTCGGTGTACCTCACCCGGCCCTCGCTGGCGCACTACCTCCAGGGCCGGGACGAGCTGCTCTGGCGAGCCCGCGATGTGCTCGGTGCGGTCGAGCGCGGCGATCTGCGGGTGAGCATCGGGGCGACCTATCCGCTGGAGCGGGTGGCCGACGCCCATCGCGATCTGGAGTCCGGGACGACGTCCGGCAAGCTGCTCCTGGCCCCGTAAGCCCCCGGAGCCTCACCGGCGCGGGTCCAGACTCGAGCCAGGACCCACGTCCATGCCACCGCGCGCAGCACCACGCAGGCGCCGTAGGCGTCTGCGGGCAGGCCGCGCCCAGGGTCGGAGCCGAAGCCGATGTAGAGCCAGGTGGCCTCGAAATGGATCACCTCGGCGGCTGCCCAGAGCAGGTGGTCGCGCCACGGCAGTGCTGAGAGGGCGAGGAACGGCAGCATCCACAAGCCGGTCTGGACCGAAACCGTCTTCGACGTGAGGATGACGGTCAGCATCATCGGTGCAGCCAGCGCTATCAGGGTGCGCACGTCACGGTTGCCGACCAGGCGACGGGAGAGCCCCACCCCGACCGCCGCCGCCACGACCCACCCGGTCAGGGCGACGACAGTGGCCACGGTGGTGGAGACCGGCGCCCCGAACAGACTCGGCACGAGCGTGCTCCCGCCATAGCCTGGGCCGCTGGACAGGAAGCGGCGCGGCGCGAGGGTGGCCCCGTCGCCGAACAGCGCCAGGAAGGGCGCGTACGCCACCGCCGCGGTCACCGCGGTCGAAGCGACCACACGGACGGCGTGCTGCCGCTGGCCGGTCCGCCAAGCGAGGAACACCGCGGCCAGGAGGAAGACCAACGGGAACGGGCGCAGGAGCACGGCGAGGCCGAGCAGCGCTCCACTGGTCATCGGTCGGTCGCGCTGCCAGGCCCACAGGGCCCAGATGACCAGCAGGATGCCCACCAGATCCACCGAGATCAGGGCCAACAGGGCGATGACCGGGCTGACGGCCAGATGGGCAGCCTGCCATGGTCGCTCCTGCTGCAGCGAGACCAGGGCCTGGGTTGCCAGGGCGAGCAGGACTGTCGCCAGGACGGCCCAGAGCCCGAAGGTCCAGCGCTGGGTGGGGACATCCCCGCCGGAGGCCGGGGAGATCACGGTCAGCACCCACAGCACCAGTCCGGAGAGCACGGGTTGGTCACTGGGGGACTGCCCGCTGTAGGGCATCGACCCTTCGGCCAGCGCGGAGCTCACGGTCACCACTGCGACATCGGAGTAGCAGGCGCGCCAGAACTGGTCCGGGTCGCTCCAGCCGTAGGCCAGGCAGTACCCCTTCTGGAGCACTCCGACGGCCACCATCAGGGAACCGAGGACGACCACGGTGGCCGCGACTCCGCTGAGGCCGCGGCGGCCCGGGGCGGCGTGGTCCCCCCAGGGGCCGCCGATGAACCGGGTCGCAGCCCGGACGACCGGGTCGTGGCGCGACGGTGCGTACCCGGCGGCGTGCGGTGCGGAGCTACCCGTCATCGACCGGGTCGTCGTCCACTCGGGCCTCCGAGTCTTCCTGGTCTGCGCGCGCGCCGCCGTTGCTGTCGTTGCCGCCGCCGCTGCCGCCACTGCTGCTGCCGCCGCTGCCGCCGCCGCTGCCGGCGTTGCCGGCGTTGCCGGCGTTGCCGCCACTGCTGCTGCCGCCGCTGCTGCCGTTGCC